>CACXFT010000096.1 GCA_902767045.1 uncultured Prevotellaceae bacterium
TAGGTACGCGACATTCCACTTGTTTGTGTTGCGTACCTAAAGGCACGCCGTGAATGGTGGATCCATTTCCTCCAGCCATAGGAATGGCTGGCTATCCCTATCATGCCCCGCTGGGGCATTGCTGAGCACGAGTTTTATCACTTGCGAAAGTTGAATCAAAGAACAAATCAATTATATCGCCCCGTCTTTCGTCACGCCCTAATGACCGATTAGGGTTCAATGAGCAAACCTCCATCTCGTGGTCCCCTCCTTTCATAAAGGAGGGGTTGGGGTGGTTCGTGTAATCAAAACTATTCGTTATTCGTTATTCACTATAAACTGTAAACTTGATTATAGTTGGCGTAAGCTTCATAAGAACAAAAGCCCAGGCACTGTGTGTCTGAGCTTTTCGTTGAAGGGGTTCTGCCTGTTTCTCCCCCGGGGAGGACTGGGCATGGAATTTGGCGCGTTGCGGTTCTACATGCAGGAAACGGTTCCAAGGGCAGTGAGGGCCGCAGTGAGTATGCTGATGATGATTTGAAGAATGGTCTTCCAGGTTTCTCGTGTCATGGTGCTACTCCTTTTCTACGTCGTTCTTTGCAGTTTCGCGCACGGTCATTCCGTCGAGGAAGGCCAGACTGCGTTTCTTGGTTGCCGAGTCGATGTGCAGTTCGGGCTGGAAGAGCACTCGAGCGCCCACGATGTTCACCTGCGGGGTGAAGGTTTTGGCGGTGGTGGCGGGCTTGGTTTTCAGTCCAATCTTGAACCGTCCGAAGTCTTCGATCACGATGATCTGCGAGTTCTGCATGTGACGTTTCATCACGCGAACGAGTTCTTTCAACACGGCATACACGTCGGCAGCCTTGGCGGTTACGTTCTCTTCGATTTCGTCGGAAATCTGCTTCAGGTTCACTTCTCCGGAGTGCACGGCACGGGCGTACCACTTACCCAATTCTTTTGATCCTTCGCGCTTTTCTTGGCGCAATACATAGTTTACTGGCATAATGTTTAAAATTTTTAAAGTTGAGTTGACTATTATTTTTATTACTCTCTGAAGTTTTGTGATGTTGGTTTGCTCTCAGAACGATGCTTTCAGTGTTGCCAAAGACCGCTTCCGAGCTCGTTGAAGACGGCTTTCGGGGTTGCCGAAGTGCTTGTTCTGCCTGCGCAGTTGAGCTTTCCTTATCACATTACAAAGGTACGAATTTTTTCTTAAACCACCAAATTTTAATGCACTTATTTTCAAAGAAATATCAGGTCGCAGAGGTCGGTGTTTGGTGGGTATTTTTCGAGTGCATCGGAAACGTTGTAATGGATGTTTTGTGTGGTTTGCATCTTCTGGTTCCACTTCTCAAAGCAACCGCTGTCGGGGAAGAGTGTGACCCTTCTTCCTTCGAGGCATTGCAGGCGTTCGGCGGAGAGTCCGCCGCTGCCGGCTGTGGCCAGCCACACCGCCTGTGGCTGGCATGCCGCCATCACGATGGCTGTTTTCTCGCTTTCGACGATTGCCACGGGAGCCTGTGGATGCTGCTTGAGCAGGTGCTGCCCGAAGAGGCACTGGTGCAGTGCCCAGTGGGGTGGCAGCAGTCCCTGTCGGATGAGTGGCACATGGGTCCATCCCTGGTAGCCTTCGCGGTGCCCGTCGGCCCGGTATTGCATGATGTGGCCGGCGTGTGCGTTGCCCTGTTGGTCTATCTGCCAGAAGATGACGTGCCCTTGGCGTGTGGCCCCGATGAAGTAGTCGTTCAGGAGCTGCTGCACCCTTTCGGGCGTGATGCCTATGCGTGGTGCTGCCTGCCGGCTGAACCACTGCCAGAACACGCTTCGCCCCGAGAGGCTCTGCTGCACATAGGCGAAGGGGAGCGGACGGAAGGGTTCTGTGGGAACGGGGGTGCGGGGTGTCGCGGGTGCAGAGGTGCGGGGGTTCGCGGGTGCGGAGGTGTAGGGGTGGTCGCGGTAGAACTGTGCCGGTGTGTAGTGGTATCCGCAGGAGTGTTGGTGGTCGCACTTGCCCACCTGTTCGGCCACATACTGGTTGTTGTGGTGGGTGTCGATGTACCTGACGAAGCATTTGCGGCGGCCGCAGGCCGGACAGGTGGTTTTCTGTTGTCGGCGTCCCGTGATGCGCGGGGTTTCCAGCCGGTATCTGAAATCGTTGTTCATGTTTGTTTGCTTTTTGTCTATTATCAGTCCAATTATCGATAAATGGAATTATCGGCAGAAAATGGCGGTCGATTTTAGTCCATCTACCAAACCACTTATATATATATATGTGGTTTGGTAGACTGGACAAGAAATCTTATCGCGGTTAAAACTCCAAACAGAGTTCGTTAGAGTCGTGAATCAGTCCGTCAACCTTCTTCAGCAGTCGGTCTTTCAACCATTGTGATATCCAGACAAAGCTTGTTGACCTTTTCACGTTAAATTCGTCCATGAGTTCCTCGGATAGCTCTTTTTGTCTGATGGCCCCACCCTTGCGTCGGATGATTTCGATGCACTTGTCGAGTCGTTCTTTCTGTTTTTCGGCAAAGCGTTCCTGCCGTTGCTGCAGCAGGTCGGCCCGGTGCTGGTCTATGGCCTGCTGTCGTTCGGCATCGGCATCCACAATTTGTCCGTCGTCGTTGAAGCGTATGCTCCAGTCGGGCATTTCCTGGTGACGTGCATCCGAGCAGCTCACGGTAATCACCCCGTTTCTTTTGTGACATTCGAGCACGGTGGCCGCTTTCTGCGCGAGCATGGTTCCCAGGTGTCCGCGCATGTTGTGGTCTTCGTCGGCCTTGTTGGTGTGCAGCACGTTCACGATGGCGCAGTTGTTCTCTTCGCACAGCACCAGCAGGTCGTGGATGAGCTGTTTGGCCATGGCCTCGTCGTTGAACGATGCCACGAACTCCACGATGCCGTCGATGAACACCACCTGCGGCTGCTCGTCTTCCACGGCAGTGCGCAGCAGGTCGAGCAGCTCTTCGAAGTTGCACCGTCGCATGGAGTAGAGCGCCAGCCGACTGTCAATCACCTGGTTGTCCAGTCCGCTCATGCGCTGCACGTCTTGTAGGATGAGCTTGGTGTCGGTTCGGCTCTGTTCGGTGTCGCAGAACACGATGCGGGGTTCCGTGAGGCACGATTTCAGTCGGAACATCTCGCCCTTGAGCAGCGCTGCAATCATCACCTTCAGCGATGTTGTTTTTCCCGCTTTCTGCTTGGCTTTCACGGCGTGAATGTCGCGCAGGGCGAAGATGCCCTTCCCATCCACCTCGAGTGCGTATTGCGTTTCGGGCACCTCTGTGTAGGTGAACAGTCGGGCCTGGCGCAAGGTTTCGCGCAGCTTTTCTTTTTGCTGTTGTTCGGTGGTGGGCTCGCTGAGCGCCTGCCCCACGATGTCTTGAATGTTTTCGATGGGGTTTTGCCCCTGCCCTTCCTGTGTTGGTTTGTTGGCGGGCTGAATGTTTTTATTTTCCATTATAAATAATGTATGAATGGAAACCTTGCACGGTTACGGTGCAGACTATTGGCATAGGCATTTCCGGTTGTTCACCGTGGTCTGCATCCTCCTCCTGCCGCGCCGTGCTCAGCTTAATTTTTGCGGCAGGGGTGAACGTTCGTTTGCGAAGTTACGTTGTTTTGCTGTTATGCCAAAGGGAATAAAAAAAATACTAACTTTGGCAGGGGTTAGTATTTTTTGTACTAGGGGAAAAGCCCCCTAAGTTAGGGGGTTGGGGGTCTGTTCAAGCCCCCTAAGTTAGGGGGTTGGGGGTCTGTGTTCAAGCCCCCTAAGTTAGGGGGTTTGGGGTCTGTTCAAGCCCCCCCCATCGCCCCCCTGGCCTATAATGATGCCATAGGCATCAGATAGGGGTAGCCAGCCATTCCAATGGCTGGAAGAACGTTCGGTGTGTATCGGGCGTGCCTTTAGGTACGCGACACAAACAAGTGGAATGTTGCGTACCTAAAGGCACGCTATGAATGGTAGCTCCCATTCCCTCCAGCCATAGGAATGGCTGGCTACCCCAATCATGCCCCGCTGGGGCATTGTTGCGCATGGTTGTCCCGCTGAGGCATTGTTGCGCATGGTTGCCCCGCTGGGGCATTGCTGCGCATGGTTGTCCCGCTGGGGCATTGTTTACGCATGGTTGCCCCGCTGGGGCATTGTTGCGCATGGTTGTTGTTACTTGCGAAAGTTGAATGAACTATGAACTATGAACTGAAAAGACCCGGCACGCCCTGAAAGGGCAGAAAGCACTCAGCCCGGGGTAACACCCCGGGTATAGTATCCCATCACACCGTCGCCCTGAAAGGGCAAAAGCATTGATGGTATTTGCTTTTGCCCTTTCAGGGCGACGTTTACTGCTGCGTTCCATTCCCGGGGTGTTACCCCGGGCTATTGGCTGGTTACCCCTCCGGGGTGCCCATGTCGGTTGCATTCTATTCCCGGGGTGTTGTTCCATCCCCGGAGTGCTGCTTCGGGCTGTTGGTTTCTATATTCAAGTTGATGTCTAATATTTGGAGTTTCTTTTTCAGAGCGTCCAGTGCCTCTTCGTGTGTGTCTTGGTTCACCACGGGGTCTGAGCAAAAGTTTTTGCAGGTGTTAAGGGGCAGTCCCGAGAGCACCGCCATCACTTCGGCCGCTCTTCTCTTATTACCATGATCGGTGAGGTTGGCCCCGGCTTTGAGCATGAGTTTGAGTAGCAGGTCGAGCCGCACCTTATTGTGGAATTTAATTTCTTCCAGCAGCACTTCGCCTGGTTTGAGTATGTCGGCATTGGCCAATTTCTGTTGCAGCTTTTCCCTCTGCAGTTTCTCTTCGCTTAGTTCCTTTTGCAGCAGGGTGTTCTGCTCTTTGAGTTCCTCGTTCTGCTCTTTGAATTCCTTTGCCCGTTCTTCGAGATCCTTTAACAGCTGTTTCACTTCAGTAAGCTGTGCCTTCAGTTGAGTGAGCCGTTCCAAGTCTTCCTGCTCGCGCTTCACATACGGTGCCAGAGCCCACTCCATGTCGGCGGTATTCTTCTGTTTCTCGGCCTTGGCCGCCTGCATCATTTTTTCAAGCTCCCGAATTTGGGCAATGCCGTCGTCGATAGCATGCAAGCTAAGCTCTGCGCGGTACGGTCCCATGTTGGGAAGCAGTGCATTGTACATGGAATCTTGGTAGAGAGGATCGTCATAGTGGAGATATTTCACCAGCATATAGAGGCGGGTGAGCAATACATGAAAAACCTTTGCATTGGAACCACTATGGTTGATGTAATTTCTGTATAGCTTTTTTTCTTCTAAAACAATCCCGTCTGCACATAAAGGATTTTGCTCTATCTTTTGCAGTTCTTGCAAGGGTATTTTCCAAATATCATATCCCAGACGGGTAGGACTGGCATCGAGGTCGTGGCCAACTTTAACGCATACTCGGTTGTAGAGCATGTCTAAAACGTTTTGTGAAATCAGTTCAGTGTCTGTCATAATGTTAATAAAAATAAGTTTTGTTATCCTATTTTCGGCAAAATTACAGCATTTCTTTGAATCTGCCAAAAGAAATAGGGCAAAAAAGAGTTTACGCTAAACATTCATGGGGCAGCACACCGAAGGTGTGCACTTTCAGTAACCGGGGGTACGAGCGTAGCGAGCACCCCCGGATTCGGCTGCCAATCCA
>CACXFT010000097.1 GCA_902767045.1 uncultured Prevotellaceae bacterium
TCATCTTCCGCAATATTTTCATCGATTCGTTGCGGAAAAAGCAGAATTTGCTTGGTAGTGTAAGGACGAAAGTGTATCTTTGCCATGTTTAGAAATACTTGGTCCAAAGGTACAAAAAATCTTGGACATAACAAAGCCCTGGCTTGAGAAAGTCGGGGCTTTGCGATAAAAAAGAGGATATGCCTATTTTGACACACCCTCATGCTGTCACTTCATGAACTTGCAGCTCACGCGGTTTCCTTGGTTATCGGTGGCGCGGGCTATATAGAAGCCGTGGGGCAGGTCGCTCACATCTATGTAGGCGATGCCGCCTTGCAGCGGTGTGGCATATTGCTGCATGCTCTGTCCGCCTGCAGTGAACACTTCAACATGGGCTGTTTCGCCATCGTCGCTCTTGAGGATGAGGCTACCGCCGGCATAGCGGATGCGGAATCCGTTGGCGGCTGCTATGAGCACCTGCGGGCGCACGCCGTTCACCACCTTCGCCTCTTCGCGCTGGGCATAGGAGGTGAGGATGTTGCTTCGGGCGATGGTGGGAGTGGTCATGGCATACACATCGGCACTGCCGTCGGGGTAGCGGCCGATGGTGGTCCGGGCATCGTGGGCAGAGTAGGCCAGCGTGTCAGTCCAGCTCTGGTCGGCAGCGGTGAGCAACACCGCCCCGCCTTCGCCCGACACCTTGAACGACGCGTGCAGTGCCTGGTTGGTGGTGGCGAGGTTGTCGCACCACACCAGCAGGTAGCCGTGGGCAGGAATGCGCGTGTTCGCCATGGTGCCAGCCTTGGTGATCTGGTATTTCGTGAGCTTGTTGGGGTTGTCGCTCAGGAACATCCCCTCGAGGTCTATTTCTTCGTCGGTGGTGTTATAGAGTTCCACCCAGTCGCTCTTCTTGATGTATTCGTTGATGTAGCTGTCGTTGCTGCCGCTCACCTCGTTGATGCGCACGGGGTTGATGCCGGCGCTGTGCCTTTCGGCTGTGGTCATGGGCTTGTAGCTGGCAGTGAGCTGCAGGTTGTTGCCCGCAGGCAGTGTAATCTCCTGTGCGGTGGAGAAGTAGTTCTGTGAGGTGGAACTGCCTAAAACGGTGAGCTCTGCATCTAAGAGGATGTCGGTTGACGAGGCACTGTTGTTGTGCACCTCTATGGCAATCACGTTCTGTCCCTTGTGGAAGAGGTTGGCAGCCAGTTTGAGCGAGCCCTCATCGGGGTTGTTGGGTGCGTAAGAGGTGCTGTAGGAATCGTAGGTGACAGTGCCCGAGGGCATGTTGTAGCGTCCGGCTTCAGTTCCGTTCACATACACGATGAAGCCATCGTCGATGACGAAGTTGAGTGTGAATACATCGGTGGCAGTAGGTTCGTCGGCCACGTTGAAATGCTTGCGGAAGTAGTAGGTGGGTCGTTTCTGCTGTGCGTTGTTGCCATAGCTGAGTGTTGTCTGCACATCGTTCTTGCCATAGCCTAAGGGTGCGTAGCCACGGGCCCAGCTGTTGTCGTTGAACGATGATGCCTGCCAGCTTTTTCCGTCGAGCGAACCGCCGTCGTAGTAGGCCCATTCCGACTGCTTGGCAAACAGTTTCTCCGGTTCGGCACTGCTTGTGTTGCTCTGCCAGCCCTGGAAGGTGTAGCCGGCCGGCGCTTCGGCCCGCAGGGTGGTGGGTGCGAAGAGCTGTCCGTTGAAATAGCCTGTGGGCACGGGCACCTCGTTCACATAGAGGCGGGCGCCGGGAGCATCGCTCGAGAGGGTGACCGTTTGAGGCGACGTGTTGTAGAGGTCGAACATATAGAAGTTGCGCAGCATGCTGATGGACTGCGAGAGCTGACTGCCCAGGCGGTTCTTCAAGCTGTTGGCACTCGACGGGTACATGCCTGTGAGCTGCATGGCCGGAGCCACGTTGGCAACCAGCGAGTCGATGATTTCGGTGCAGCGGTTGGCCTCGAACACGCTGCCGCCCACCACGCAATAGGTGTCGATGAACTGCTGTTTGAACTGTTGGTTCTGCAGCAGGTTGCGGAACAGCGTTACCAGCTTGTTGTCTTGCCGGATGCGTTCGCCCGAGGGGTAGAGCACGTCGTATTCGTAGTTATACTCCCACGACATGAACGTTTCGAAGTTGAAGCTGCCCGGGGCACCGTCGAGGTCGTAGTTGACAAAGCGGAAGCGCCCGTCGTCGATATGGCGGAAGCCCTTCACGTTGTTGCGAATCCAGTCGCCGCGGCGCAGGTAGAAGCCAATGGCCATGTAGTTGATATACTCGTCAACATCGAGCAGGCGGCGAATCTCTTCGTAGGTCTCCGTGTTGGCAGCATCGGCAGTGAGCGTGACAAGGCGGTCGAAGGCTTCGCGCGAGCCGCACATCTGCACATAGCCCGAATCAGGACTCTGTTCAAACTGCTCAATCTCTTCGTCGTCCCAGCCATAGTTGGCATAAACAAAGTGCTTGTTGTTAGGTTCGCGCATGTTCATCACACCCATGTATTCGCCGTTGAGGAAGAGGTGCGTGGGCTGATAGCTCTGTCCGTCGATGTCGATGCCCGACGTTTCAACGATTGTTTGCAGGGCAGGGTCTATGAAGCGCGAGTTGTTGTCGTTGCCGCCCCCGCGAATCTGCAGGGTTCGGTTGCGAATGTAGGGTTTGGCCGAGAAGAAGGGGTAGGGGAGTTTCTTGTCGCTGGTGAGTTCTTTGTTTCCCTTCAGCTTGAACGAGTGAGGGAAGTTGGCCCGGCTCCATCCGCCGCAAATGGACATGTTCACATCTTGGTTGAACTGCATCTGTCCGTCTTTGTCGAGGTATGAGAAGTTCACCGGTCGGTCCCAGTCCATGTTGTAGTTCTTGGGTGTAGACTGTCCGTTGCCGGGTCGTCCGTTGGTGCCGCTGGTGTAGATGCCCAGTATGTTATCGTAGAGGAACGTGGGGTCGGTGACAATGGCTAAGGAGGGCAGCGAGTAGTCGAGGTCGCGATAGATATAGGAGCGCGAGGTGACGGGCGACGGCAGATAGCCCTCGCCGAAGAGACGGAAGCGGTAGTTGGAGGTTTCGCTCACGCTGAACTGTCCGGTGGTGCTCACGGCTCCGTTGGTGGGTGTGGGCAGCGTGCCATTGGTGGTGTAGCGCAGGGTGGTTCCGGCGGGAATGGTGACGTTCACCGTGAGCTGCCCGTTGAACAGCTGCGAGGGCGTGTCTACGAGCGGTGCCCCGAGCTGCACCTGTGCAAACGCGGATGTGCTGTTCGATGCGCCAGGTGTGGGCTGTGCGGTCCATCCCCATTCGGTTCCGCCATCGGTGGTGCGGGCGTAGCTGGCGCGGTCTTTCGAGGCGGGGAAGGTGAGACTGGTGATGAGCGAGCCGTTGGCATCGCTCACGAAGAGCGTGCCGCCATCGGTGTCGAGCTTGAACGACGCATTCTTGTTATAGATGGCATCGCTCTCGAACCACACGGTGCGGTAGCCGTTGGCAGGAATGACTCCCATGTCGGAGGGGGCTTTCCACTTGAGCAGGTTCAGGTTGTCGTCGCTCAGGTAGAGGCCGCTCAGCTCCACCGCCTTTGGTGTGGGGTTGTAGAACTCCACCCATCCGTCGAAGTTGTAGGCCGGACTCACAAACTCGTCTACGTTGGCTGCCATCACCTCGTTGATGATGAGCGATTCGGCAGAGGGCTTGTTGGAGGAAACGCTGATGACAAGGCGGGCAACCTTGCCGCTGCCATCAACTGCCGAGGCCTGGATGGTGGCTGTGCCGGCTGCAACAGCCGTTACCAGTCCGGTGGCGCTCACCGTGGCCACATGCTCGTTGAGCGACTTCCACTCTACTTTCTGATAGGTGGCGTTGGCGGGCTGCACACTGGCCGACAGCTGCACCTGTTCGCCCACCACAAGGTTTGTCTTGGCGTTTTGGATGGTTACCTGAGTGACGGGCACCAGGGTGCCATAGTTCTCGAGCTTGAAGTTATCGAAGATGCACCAGCAGCTGTATTTGGGGTTGCTGTTGCGAATGCCTATGCGCAGGTCGCCGCCGGCATGTTCAAATTCCAGTTCGTTCCAATATTTGCCGTCGGCAAAGCACAGACTGGCGGTATACATCGAGTTGGGGAAGAGAATCTGGGTCCAGGTACTGTAGTCGATATATCTCCAGCATCCGCTTGTAGAGGTGACGTTGTCGGGCATGTGGTCGGAGAACACGCTCACCAGCTCCTGCTCGTCGTCGCCGGCATAGAGCATGCCGGTAATCACCTCGGTGCCATCGAGGTGTTCCTGATAGCTGGTTTCGTTTTCACCCACACGATAGTATCCCTGCACCGAAAGGCGATACCAGCCGGCGGGCAGGTTGGGAATAATCTGATACACATCGCTCTGCACGTTCCAAAACTCCATGCACTCGTTCTCTACCTTCTTGCCGGCACCTGTGGTCCAGCCGGCATCGCTGTTACCGTCGAAGCCGGGGTTGGTGATGTATTTGTCGGTGATGTCGAGCCACTGGTAGTCGCCCTGCGGCCGTTGTTTCTGCTGCACGGTGATGGTGGCCGACCCGGCGCGGTTGGTGCCATCGGTGGAACGGGCGGTGATGGTGGCAGTGCCCGGAGCAACAGCTTTCACCAAGCCATTGGCATCTACCGTGGCCACGGCAGCGTTGCTGCTGGTCCAGGTTACTTTCTTGGTGGTGGCATTCTCGGGCATGATGTTGGCGGTGAGCTGCACACGCTTGCCCACGGTGAGGGTGTGGGCCTGCGGCGACACACTCACGCTTGACACATAAACCTGTTGCTGATAGCTCTCGAGCACGAAGTTATCCCAAAGGCACCAGCAGTCTTGCTGCCACTCTTCGCAGTAAATGCCAATCTGCAGCGCACCGCCGTTGTGGGTGAACGAAAGGGTGTTCTGTAGTCCGCCATCGTTGAACACGGCCACTGCCGTTTCCATGCTGTTGGCAAAATAAGAATTGGAGCCCGCCTGGTTTTCAACATACCAACAGCCGTTCTGCCAGTAGGGGAGTTCGTCGGCATAAAGGCTCTGCAGGGCCACGGTGTTGCTTCCGGCCATCAGGTAGGCCTTGATGTTTTCGGTGCCGGCAATGTGGGCGGCATAAGAAGTTTCGTTTGAAGCGATGCGATAAAAGGCGTTGGCCGACAGGCGGTACTCGCCGGCCGGCAGGTTCTCGATGGTTTGGTATAGCTGGAAGGCATCGTTCCAACATTCCATGGCTCCGGCGCGGTTGGTAACCGAACCGGCTCCCTGATAGAGGCGGAAGATGCTCCAGCCGTTGCTGCCATCTTCAAAACTGGGGTTGACGATGTAGTTGTCGGTAACGTCGATCCATTTCTTCTGTGCCTGCACCTGGCTTGCTGTTGAGGCCACAAACAGCACCAGCAGCATTACAAAGAGCTTTTTCATTATCATGTAGGTTTATTTCGTTTCAGGTATAAGGGATTTCTAAAAGATGGCATCGCCAATGCAGGCACTGGGCATTTGAATGTGCAGCAGGGCGCACACCGTGGGGGCAATGTCAACAATGCGTGTGGGCTTGGTGGTTTCGCCGTGCTGGATGTGCCAGCCCATGAACACCAGGGGGATGTGGGCATCGTAGGGGTTCCATTCGCCGTGGGTGGTGCCGGCATAGTTGGAAGCGGGCACCCACGAGAACTGGTTGGCACGGGGCAGACAGTAGATGTCGCCCGTGCGGTGACGGTTGTAGCCGTTGATGATGCGCTCGCGGATGAGCTGCGGGATGGGGGCCGTGGCAGCATGCTCACAGTCTACCACATAGAGCAGGTGGTCTTCTGTTTGAAGCTGACGGATGGCTTCGTCTTTCACTTCTTGCAGGCTGAGGCCGGCACTGTCAATCTTGGCATGGTTCAGATAGAAGAAGTCGCTGTAGTTGGCAGCAATCAGCTTGTCTACGCCAAAGCGCTGTTGCAGGGCTGTGTTGGCCTTTTTGCGCAGGTCGGCCGAGGCCCAACCGCCGGCGGGCAGCTTATGGGCGTTCATGTAGTTGGGGTTGTGGGCTCCGCCGTGGTCGGCAGTGAGGAAGAGCAGGTAGCCATCGCGCCCGAACTTCTCGTCGAGCAGCTTTAGAAAGTGAGCCAGCTTGCGGTCGAGCACGCGGTAAGACTCCTGTGTGATGTCGGCCCGGGTGCCGTATTCGTGCGATATGGCATCGGTCGACGAGACGCTGATGGTGAGCATGTCGGTTTCGTCGCCCATGCCCAAGCGTTCATGTTCGAGCACGGCCTCGGCCATGTCGAAGGTAACGGCCACACCCTGCGGCAGCAGTCGCTGGTCTTCGCCGGGCTTGGTGCCATGCTCGCGGTTGTATTGCTGCAGCCATTGGGGCAGCTCGTTCATATAATAGGTGCTGGTGATGAAATGGCCCACCGAGTTGTCGTACCAATAGGCGGCATTGGCAGCATGGCCGGCGGGGAAGATGGCGGCGCGGTCTTTCAGGGCCACCCCAATCACGCGCGAGCGGAACTCGGTGGCCAGGCGCAGCTGGTCGCCAATGGTGTTGGCAAGCATGTTGCGCGGCGAGCGCATGCCGGCCTCTGAGGTGGAACCAACAGGGCGCACATTCTCGTCGGTGCAGCAGTAGCGGTCGCGACCGTTCTCCATGAAATTATTGCCACAGATGCCGTGAAGGGCGGGCGTGGAACCGGTGTACACACTGGTGTGACCAATGGCGGTTATGGTGGGCACATAGTTAATCATGGTGTTGGCACAGCTGTAACCCTCATCAACAAGGCGGCGCAGACCACCCTCTTCCAGTTGGTCGTAATAATAATAAAGGTAGTCCCAGCGCATCTGGTCTACAACTAAACCCACAACAAGGCGTGGGCGTTCGATTTTTGCACTTGCCACCAACGACACCGTCAGCAGAGCAAGCATCAAGAGAGCCTTTCTCATTTTTATTCTGTTACGAGTTTGATATATCGATGCAAAGATACAGCTTTTAATTTACTTTTTTGGTAACCTTTTCGCATTTTTATAACAAAAAGTACGAAATAACGTTTTTTTTCGATAAAACAGATACAAGTTTAGAAAAAATTTGTTACATTTGCAGCGACCTATTGTTGAACTAAAGCCCTATGAAGGGAGAAAGGATCAAGTTATGAAGCGAAACGACTATTGGCACGAAGACGAGCTCTACGACATGGACAATGTCTACAACATGGAGCGCGATGAGAACTATGCCGCTGCCGACACTTCGGTGTGGTATACCTGACACAGCAAATGATACATAGTGATGAAACAATGAAGCGCCTGCCTCTTTTTTTATGCAGAGGTAGGCGCTTGTTGTGTTTTCATGGACGTGACAAAGATTCTTAGTTAACGGCCGGGACGGTTGTGTGTAGAAACTTCATAAAACAGTGGGTAATATTAGCTTAGCTTGGCTCTCACAGGAACTTGTATGATGGTAATCCATTTGTCGGGATTGCGCTGGTTGTGGATGTCTTCCACAAACTGAATGCGATACTCACCGTCAATCTCTAAACCGTGGGAGTGGATGTAGCCGGCAACCTCGGCAAACGACTCGTCGATGGTGCTGTAGTCGCCTGTGTGCTTCAGACATACGGCGCGGGCAACCTCGGGCAACTGCCGGAACTTGATGATGGGCGTGTCGGCCTGTGCCTGGTCTACCTGCAGGCAGTATTCGGTGTCGATGTCTTCGGTTTTATATTCCTGCTCGTGCTCGATGCTGAACCCATAGATGGGCAGCGTGCGACGGCAGCCAATGCGGTGAATCTCGGGATTGATTACTTCCTGGAACAGCGGCGTGAGGTCTTCGCGCCGTTTCAGTATGCGGCGGTGAGAAGCAACGGTGATGGCAGGCAGCTTTTGAATAGAGATGCACTCCATGTCGTTGATCTGTTTCAGCGAATGGGCAATGCGCCGCAGGGCGGAAAGCTTGTTGCTCATCTCTAACAGCTGTTGCTCGGTTTGCCGAATCTTCCCCTCTATCTGCCGGGCACTCGGCTCGTTGGTGCCGGTGTTGAGCACCTCTCTAATCTCTTCGAGCGAGAAACCCAAAGTCTGCAGGCGGCGAATGCTGATGAGCTGCTGAATCTGCGAAACAACATAATAGCGGTAGCGGTTGTACTCGTCGACCTCGTGCGGCACCAGCAGCCCCAGCTTCTCGTAGTGGCGCAGCGTCTTCACCGTCACCTGTCCGAATTTGGAAAACTCTCCGATGGTCAGTCTCGTGTTCATAGGCATCTTTTTTGTTCGTTGGTGATTGTTTTCTCACTTTTCGCTTGCAAAGATAATGCCTGCCCTTAGGGACGAGCCAAGAAAACACCCCGTTTTTTATGATTTATTCACTAAAAAGACCCTAAAAATTTGTGTAATCCATTTTTTCTCTTTACCTTTGCACCGCATTTGGTTGCACTGCACCCCGCCGGCAACCCCCAAGCACCCCATCCGGACTTGTAGCTCAGTTGGTTAGAGCAACAGACTCATAATCTGGAGGTCCCAGGTTCAAGCCCTGGCTGGTCCACGCTGAAAATCAGAGAGTTACGACAA
>CACXFT010000098.1 GCA_902767045.1 uncultured Prevotellaceae bacterium
GTTACTGCACCAAGGGGAGAGTTGGCGATATAACAATCGGCGACTATTGGGGTATTGAGAAGGAGCATCCAAAGTTCTTCTCAACGAAAGGAGTATCTGTAGTCTTGTTGAACACCAAAAAAGGTGTTGAGTTCTTCAGAAATTATTCCGATTTGTTCTATACTTGTGAGAGTACGTTTGAGCAGGCTGCAAGGCATAATCAGAACTTATTGCATCCAACACAACGATGTGTAGAGCGGAATACGATTTATGAGGGAATAACAGACAAGGATTTGGGAGAGTTGCACTTTGTGAAGACATTCAGGCCATCATGGCAGAGTCGGATCAAGGAAATTGTACCACAGAGTGTTAAATTGCTGATTAAGACAAAGCTATCATGACTCCACACAATCAAGCCATACTATCATTCCTCAATGACTATCTGACGATGGATAAGCCTGGGTATGCCGTATTCCTGAAAGGAAACTGGGGAAGCGGAAAGACTTACTTTATCCGCGAGTGGATGGAATCGCTGAAGGAGGAGAAGGATGAGGGGGAGGACATCATCGCCCTGAATCCTGTCTATGTGTCGCTATATGGCCTGTCCTCTGCCAGCCAGATAGATGAATCGCTCTTTTGGATACAGCCTCTGCCTCCAATTATGGCGTGGACAGAATTAACATTAAAGCCCTTGCAGACAGTCTAAGAGAGGCAGAAGACGGGCTGCGAAAAGTATATCAAATATGAAAATGATGCAACAGCCTTTAGTATCAGTTATTGTTCCCTGCTATAAGGTGGAGCAGTATCTGCCCAAGTGTGTCGACAGTATTCTGGCTCAGACGTATGAGAATCTTGAAATCTGGCTTGTGGACGATGGTAGTCCTGACCGCTGCGGTGAGATCTGTGACGAGTATGCAGAGAAAGATAAGCGCATCAAGGTAATCCATAAAGAGAATGGAGGTCTGAGCGATGCGCGTAATGTTGCGATAGACAAAGCGACTGGCGAGTGGATAACATTCGTGGATAGCGATGACTATGTAGCCGATGACTATGTGGAGATACTCTATCAACTCTGCATTAAGTATGATTGTGAAATCTCAGTTGCATGGCATACTACATTCGAAGAAGGTAAAGCTCCTGTGGATTTCCACAGGCAATTGATAGAAGAGAAGATGGCTTCACTTTATGCTGTTGAACAGATGTTTTATCAGGAAAAGTTTGATACTTCAGCTTGGTCAAAGCTTTATCATCGAAGATTATTTGAAACTGGAATTCGGTATCCTAAGGGACTCTTGTACGAAGATATGGCAACAACCTATTTGTTAATGTTAAGGAGCAATGGAGTGGCATTTTCAAATCGAGTAATATATTATTATCTTTTGCGTGCTTCAAGCATTGAAGGTGCATACAGTCCTCGACAGATTCAGAGTGGGTTGGCTGTTACTGCCATGATGGACATTCACATTGATTTGTTGAAGCCAATAGAGAAAGCCTATCGTTGCAGGAAGTTAAGCCTTTATTATCACTTGATAATCCCAGCTCCAAAGAACGCTGAAGGGAGAAATGAGATGGTTAGTTATATTCGTGAAAATCGGTGGAAAGTATTGACTGATTCCCGTGCCAGGAAAAAAGCTCGTATGGCAGCTTTAATATCATATTTGGGGTTTGATGTGGTTAGATTTTTGTTTTCATTTGTAAAGAAGAGATAAGAATATGCTTATTTACAAAATATACTGCCATTTGATGGCAATGCTCTAGAAATTGTATTACAAGGCTATCTATGGGTCAAAACTCCAATTGGGGAAGAATTTCCAATTCCGCAGAGGGTTTTCTTTGCTTTTAGACGGCCGGGGGGGTAAAAATAGGTGGCAATGTGTTCTTCAATAACTATTGCTCCGTATGTGCACAAAATGAGATATGCATAGGTGACGGAACAATCTTCGGTGAGAACGTGAAGATATATGACCATAATCATGTTTATAAAGACCCTTCCGTACTGATTAAACATCAAGGTTACACGTCAGCCCCTATTCATATTGGAAAGCATTGCTGGATAGGTTCGAATGTGACTATATTGAAAGGCGTGACGATAGGGGATAATTGCGTGATAGGCGCGGGGTGTGTCTTTATAAAGATGTGTCGCCTAACAGTATTGTTATTAACAAGCAGAATCAGGAAACAAAGACAATCCCCGACAACTTTCTGCCCTGAAATTTGGAATTCTCAGGGAAAGTTGCTATCTTTGGCCTCAATAGATGACTAAGATTAAAATTCTTACCTCATATATTTGGTCGTTTCAAAGAAATATCGTATTTTTGCCCACATTATAAGGTTGGCATCATGAAGTTTGAGGAAGCACAAAACCTGATAAAGCTGCCTAAATGGGTAGTGGACGAGAATGGTGAGATTGTCAAGTCTATGACAATCGAGCAGCAGTTCCCGATGAGGTTTCGTCTGCACATGGTGAGTGCTTTTGACCAAAATAAGGGATTTGTCCTTGATGTAAAACAGAGCGAGAAGTTTGGTATCAGACTGAATTTCCAAGTGATGGACAACGCGAATTGGGGACTGGCCAGGTTGGACTATAACAGCAACCATAAGAATCCGGAAGTGCTGACAGAAGATGTGCCTCAAATGTTCCATACGCATGTTGGTGAACTGTTTGTAATGAAGGCGCATCTGCACTATCATGTGGAAGGCTATCCTCAACTGGCATGGGCATTGCCTTTAGACGAGACGGAAATAACGACTAAGGATGTGAGCGACAATGATATGCTCCAAGGCTTTGTGGATGCATTCCATAGCTTTATGGTTTATCTGCATGTGCAGACTCAGATAACATTTAACAAGATGGTAATATGAATTGGGTGAACGAAGGGGTTGCTGAATACTACGAATGGCTGAAGCAGCGTACGTTCGTGAAGCAGGATGATACAACAGGTTGGAGTATCATTTCTACTCCTTACGTAGGCATATTTAATGATACCATCGATATCTTTGTGAAGTCCATGCCTGAAGGCAAAGTGATATTGTCGGATGACGGAAATACCCTTGGGAACCTTGAACTGCTTGGCCTTAATTTCAAGTCTGCCAATGGTCGGAAGGACATTGTCCAGCGTATTCGGCTGAACTATGGGGTGACCATCACTAAAGATGGGGAAATCGAAAAGACCGTGGACAAGAAGGAGTTCGTGCAAGGAAAACACGATATGCTTCGAGCCATGCTGGAACTTTCAGATATGGTGAACTTGACCACCCATAGGGTTTCTTCAGTCTTCAGAGATGATGTAAAGAACCTATTCCACGAAAAAAGGGTGAATGTTACGCCTGGATTTATTGCTTCAGGACGCTCAGGCATTCGCTTTACTTTTGATTATCTTATTGCAAAACCTGACACGGAAATTGTGCTTCAGACTTTTAACAACTTGGACCGTCCCAAACTTGCCACCTTCCTTTTCGGGGTAGACGAAGTGAAGCCTATTCGTGAGCAGATATCTGAGAAGACGTTTAAGCCCATAGCCTTGGTTAACGACGTAGAGAATAAGGTAAAAAGTGAATTTTTAGATGCTCTTCGCAACCGCGATATGGAATACATGCTGTGGAGCCAGCGCGAAAATCCTGATTTCTTGGAGAAAATAGCATAAACGAAACTCGATGGTGCTAAAATAGCGGCAGCCTCCTGCCCCTGCCTCCATTCCACGACTTTCTGCGCCTGAAATTTGGAATTCTCAGGGAAAGTTGCTATCATGCTCAATAGAGCAATCCGAACAGCCAGAGGGGAATCTTGTTGCCAAAGCCTATCTCTATATCATCGGCAGCCACATAGCTGTCGGGGAGATTGCGAATCTGAGAGAAGCGCTTTCCCTTGCCTCCGATTTCGAAAAGATATGTGTCATCGACCAGCAAGTCACCCTGGGCAGGATATTGCAGCTGGTGGCCCTGACTAAGCATGGATGTGAAAAATGTCTCTCGTATGGTGCCGATGTCCACGGAACGCGAGAGGGCATACATCAGGTTGGGATTGTTGAACAGTATCTTCTCCGGTTTCCCTAATGCCTTCAGGTTTTTGCCGCTGGCATACAGGAGTCGCAACAGGGCTGCGCGGTCGAGGAGTGACAGCAGCCGGATGAGCTGGTTGCGGGTGGTTGATATGTTTGTGCAGAGATTAGACATGTTGGTCGTAAAGGGCACGGTCTGGGCAAGATACATCAACAGGCGTTTTGCTTTGAGAAGCGTCTCGTATTCAATAGGCTCTACTGCGGGGATGTCGTTTTCAATGATGGTACTCACGATGTTTGTTACTCTTTCGAGATAGCTTTCCTCAGAGTTAGTCTCAAGCCGGAAGGGGTAGTAGCCTTGTCGAAGATATCGCTCAAAGTGTGGAAGCACTTTTAAGTCGGATGTGACACTGGCTGCTATCTGAAGGTGGGCTGTTAGGATATCGGACAGAGAACAGGCTTTCAAGTCGGCAATATGACTGAGTTTCAAGTATTCAAAGATACGAACTTTTCCTTTAAAAGAAAAGAAAATGGCAGAAAAGTTTCTTTGGAAAGAAAAGAATCGACTGATTTCATATCTTTGGAAAGAAAAAATAGGTTTATAGGTCTAAAGGACGGCGACGATGCCGAAAGGATTCTTCAGTCAAATATTAATGTGGGTGATGTATTCCACATGGAGATATTTGGGCCATATTGAAGAAGAAGATGCAGAATTGAGCAGGGCGCGAGCCCTGAAAGATTTTCAGAATACCAGAAAGGCACATAGGGCCACTGATGGTGGACCTTTTTCTATCGGATAGAATAATCATTACTTTTTATGAAGATATTATTTATTGGCGGGGCCGGATTTATTGGCTCTAACCTGGTGAAGGCTTTAGATAAAGAGAAATACCAGGTCACCGTCGTTGAACCTGAGAATGCTTTTACGGGCAGGCTGAAGGGTGAGAGCGTAAACCTGTTGTTCGGCTCGTTGAACGATGTGGAGTTTATCAAAGGGGTGATAGAACGGCAGGGTATTCAGATAGTGGTGCATCTGGTATCGACACTGATTCCTGGAAGCAGCTATGAGGACTATAAGCGGGAGTATAAGAACGTGATATTCCCGACCATAGAGCTGATGGAGCTTTGCGCACAGAAAGGCATCCGGTTCGTGTATTTCTCATCAGGAGGCACGGTATATGGAAATAGGAATGACGTGTTGCCATTTGAGGAAAGTGACCCTATGAAGCCCATATCTTATTATGGATGGTCGAAACAGATGATGGAGAACAGCATCCAGTTCATGCATCGTACTGCTGGACTCGACTACCTCATCCTGCGTCCTTCGAACCCGTATGGGCATGGCCAGAATCTGTATGGCAAGCAGGGACTGGTGGCTGTTGCTATCGGCAAGCTGCTGAAAAATGAACCGATAGAAGTATGGGGTGACGGCTCGGCGGTGAGGGACTACATCTATGTGGATGACCTTGCAAAGATTTTTGTAAAGCTGATAGAAGGGGATGTGCATAATATGACCTTGAACATAGGAAGCGGGCGTGGATATTCGGTGAATGACGTGCTGGCATTCCTGAAAATCGTCAGCGGCAAGGACTTGAAAATCGTCTATCAGAATCCGCGTCCTGTAGATGTCTCGAACATGGTGCTTGACACGACCATGCTGAGGAACGCCATCAGTTACGAAATAACACCGTTCATGGATGGAGTTAGATTGTTTTACGAAGAAGCAAAGGGGTATAGAGTATGATAAGAGTAGCGATTATAGCGGGTGTGTTGCATTCTGGTGGAAAGCGGAACCTGATTATGGAGTATTATCGCCATATAGACCGTGAGAAGGTGCAGTATGACTTCATCTGTGACTCTGATTCGAATGGAATCCCATACGATGAAATTAAGTCTCTCGGAGGGAGGGTATATACGGTGGCACCCTATAAGCAGTTGCCATTACACATGCTGGACACCTATCGTATATTGAAAAAGAACAAGTATGACATCATACATGCCTTTGACAACACACTCAACGTGTTCCCAATGTTGCTTGGAAAGGCCGCAGGCATTAAAGTCAGAATATCGGAGAGTATCTCAAAAGGCGACAAGAGCGAGAAGAAGACATTCCTGAAGTATGCCTTAAAGCCCTTCTCACATTGGTTTGCTACGCAGTTTATGGCCAACTCCATTGATTGCGGCATCTGGCAGTTCGGAAAGAAGGCCTATCAACAAGGAAAGATTGAAATCTTCAAAACTGTCATCAATACTAATGAGAACGCATTTGATGCAGAATTGAGGAGTAAGACAAGGAAGAAGTTCGAGTGGGAGGATAAAGTCGTATACGGCTTTATAGGTCGATATGTTGACCAAAAGAACCCTTTTTTTCTGATAGACATCTTCAAGGAAATTGCTTCTCTTCAAAAGAAAGCCATCCTTGTGATGATTGGTTTTGGCGAATTAGAAGAGAAGATGATGAAGAAAGTCATGGAGTATGGTATTTCAGATCAAATCGTGAATCTCGGTAGAAGGGATGACATTAAACAGTTCTATAATGCTTTTGATGCATTCCTGTTGCCAAGTCTGTATGAGGGAATGCCTGTTGTGGGGATAGAGGCACAATGTGCAGGGCTTCCAATTTTTTTCTCTAAAAATATTACTGAGGAAACCACAGCATGCGAATTGGCTCATTATATAGGATTAGAAAGAACGTGTAAAGAGTGGGCGACTGAGATAGTATCAGTAGTTGAGAAAAATCTTTCTTCGCGTCGTGGTTTCTCCAACGAGGTAAAAAAGGCAGGTTTTGACTCGGTGCATGAATCAAAAAGAATGCAGGAATTCTATTATGAATTGATTAGTAAATGTTAAAATATGGCTTAACTGATTAATAGAAGATGGTTGAAGTGAATGCGACGGTTTGCAAAAGTCAGGTACAACTATAAAATGATTGCTACACAATTTAATGTAGAGTATTGGTTTCGTATAACCCATATCAGATATGTCAGAACATAATATGTTTTCAAACCACCCCTCTTGGTTGGAATTAATCAGAAAGGGTATGGGAATTGAAAGGCCTGTTCCAGAAGACATCGGAGAGATGGACTGGGACGGGCTTTTTGCTTTTCTGAAGCAGCAGACGCTGGTGGGGATTGGATGGAAAGGGGTGGAAAGGTTCGCTAATGCCATGCCGAGGAACACACGGGTGCAGTGGTATATGCTCACGGAATATGTGAGGAAACGCAATGAGTGGCTGAACTGGAAGGTGACACAGCTTACAAATGTTTTCAGGGAGGGCGGCTTTGATGTGGTGCTGCTTAAAGGACAAGGTAATGCAATGCTGTACCCAGAACCGCTGCTGCGTATGCCAGGTGATATAGACCTGTTGGTGAGAGGAAAGAAGGAGGATGTTGTGCGTTTCATCAAAGAGCATTGGCAGGTAACGGGAGTACATTTCCAACATGTGGAGTTTCGTGTGGAGAAGGTGACGGTGGAGGTGCACCTGATGCCTTGTTCCATGAATAACCCTTTGTATCTTAGGCGTATGTTGCGATGGCTTGAGACTGAAGCGAAATGGGATAACTTGGTTGAAATGCAGGGAAACGCAGGCATGGTGGCTGTTCCTACCGACAGATATAACATCGTGTTCCTGCTGGCTCATATCATGCACCACTTCTTCGATGAGGGCATCTCCCTTCGACAGCTGATGGACTATTATTATCTGCTTCTCCATTATCAAAAAAAGGAGGGTGGTATGAAGCGGCAGGAGTGGGAGGCTACGTTGAAGTATCTGAATCTATATCATTTTGCAGGGGCGGTGATGTATGTACTGAAAGTGGTGTTTCAAATGTCAGACAGTCTGTTGCTTGCTCCGGTGGATGAAAGGCGTGGAAAGATCTTGCTCAACGAGATTCTGAAAGGAGGCAACTTTGGCAGATACTCCGGACTAACCAATCATAGCATGGCAGTGAAATACCTGTTGAAGACCTGTCGCAACATGAATTTTGTGAGGCAGTATCCAGCAGAGGCTCTATGTGAACCGCTGTTTCGTACATGGCATTTTTTGTGGAGACATGGCGCTTCGCTAAAGTAGAAAGCAGAGCTACGCAAAAGCAGAAAGTAGAAAGCAGAAAGCAGAGGCCGCGCCTGTCGGGAACATTCTCGGTAGGCGCGGCTTGTTTTGGTGTTGGTTTTCTGTAACACTGCTCTTTGGTGCTGTAATTATTGTGGGGTGTTTGGTTGCAACCGCGACAACATCAGGCGGATTTCGTCATAGGTGACATCGGGCGGACAGAGGTTCTTGATGGGTGTTGTGCCTTCGGCAGATCCTGTTTTGCTGATGACGCTGGCAATGATCTTCTGGTGTTCCAGGGGAACGAGGTCATCGATGTTCACCTCTCCGCTTTTGATGTAGCGTGCCAGATGGCCAAAGATGGTGCCCAGTGTGAGTGAACGTTCGCGGGCGATTTCCTCAGGAGTCTTGTGCAGCTTGTAAAGTGCAAGACTCACTTCCCATGTCTTGGGCTTTACTTCTTTGGGTGCCTTCGTGCCGGCAAACTTACGCGGCTTTTTGTTTTCTAAGGCATCCAGCATAGACATTTGTTTCTCTTTCAGATAGGTGGTGACGGTGAAGCCCTTTTCTGCAATTTTTTCGAGCAGATAGCGGTGCGAGAGCCACGTTTGTCGTTCGTCGGGCAGGGCATTGCCCAATCGCCGGGCGGCCTGTTTGTTGTTGGTTTCTACTTTGGCTGTCAGTTCCATAGGCTTGGCGAGGATGGTGTTCAGCGTTTCGGCAAAGTAGTGGGCACTGCGCTTCACGCGTTCCAGAAATTCGGCATCGCGCAACCCGTCGTTGGTCATGGTCTGAATTTTCTGCTGCCACTTCGCAGCAACGTCGATTACCTTCTCCTTGAGGTCTGAGAGTGTCTGGTGGTGTAGTTGTTTCAGCGAAGGGTGACTGTTATAGAAGAAATCGGCAAAGATGCGCACCATTGTTTCCTGTTGATAGAGCAGTGGTCGGAAGTCGAAGAGTTGCAGCAGCAGGTATCGCTCATATTCTTGCTTCAGCAGTGGCAGCTGTTCTATGCTGCGCAGTGTTTCCGTTTCTTGTTGTGTGATGTAGGTGTCTACTCGTTCGTCGTTGATGATGGCATGCGCCTGCAAGGGTGAAGCCAGCATGAGTCCTTCGAGCGAGCGGCAACGGCTCAGAGCCACATACACCTGACCCGGTGCAAACGACTGGTTGGCATCGATGATGGCACGGTCGAAGGTTAGTCCCTGACTTTTGTGAATGGTGATGGCCCATGCCAGTCGAAGCGGCAACTGTTTGAAGGTTCCCTGCACTTCAGCCTCAATTTCGCGTGTTTTCTCGTTCAGCTTATAGCGTGTGTTTTCCCATTCCAGTGGTTCCACCTCAATGGCATTGCTGTCTCCCTCGCAATAAACCGTGAGGCCATTCCGGTTAATTTCCTCAACGTGTCCGATGCGCCCGTTGTAGTAGCGGTGTTCGCCTGAGGGGTCGTTTTTAACGAACATCACCTGTGCCCCCTTTTTGAGCACCAACGTTTCTGCCGTGGGGTAGGAATAGTCGGGGAAGGTTCCTTTCACCTCTGCCCGATATTGAAACGAGCGCCCCGGCAACTTCTGCAGTTCCGATTCGTTGTAGTAGTTGGCGAGGTTGTTGTGTGTGGTAAGTCGTATGGCGTTGTTGAGTTGCGAGTTTAGCGTTGAGGGGTTATTGTTAGCTACCGCCCGGCTGTTCAGGGTTTCCAATGCCTTTTGCGAGGGATGCCCTTCCCTCACCTCATTGAGAATTTCTATGAACTTGGCATCTTGT
Source organism: uncultured Prevotellaceae bacterium (assembly GCA_902767045.1). Classification (GTDB taxonomy): domain Bacteria; phylum Bacteroidota; class Bacteroidia; order Bacteroidales; family Bacteroidaceae; genus Prevotella. The sequence continues at coordinate 9,793 of CACXFT010000098.1, forward strand.
TGTCGGTAGACGTGTTCCAGCTGTATAGTAACATAGTCAATCTGTTGCAAGGCTTTTGAACCGAAGAAGTAAGGTGTGTCGTAATAAGGTTTCAGCATTTGTTCGTCTTCGGGTGTCACCACGGGTGTGAGTTGCGCCAGGTCGCCAATCATCAGCAGTTGCACCCCGCCGAAGGGCTGATAGTGGTTTCGGAAACGTCGCAGCACGCTGTCGATGGCATCGAGCAGGTCGGCCCTCACCATTGAAATTTCGTCGATAATGAGCAGGTCGATAGATGCGATAATCTTGCGTTTCTCTCGTCCGAAGTCGAATTTCGTTTCAACCTTCGCTCCGGGCACATAGGGTGAGAACGGCAGCTGGAAGAACGAGTGTATGGTTACTCCCCCCGCATTGATGGCCGCCACTCCGGTGGGTGCCACCACGATGGGTCGCTTTCGTGAGCGTTCCACCACTGTTTTCAGAAACGTTGTCTTGCCCGTGCCAGCCTTTCCGGTGAGGAAGATGCTGCGCCCGGTGTTCTCTACGAAATCCCATGCTACCCTTAGGTCTTTATTTTGTTCCATTTGTTGAGTTCTTATTGGTTATGATACCTGATAAGTCCTTCCATCGGACTTTTCAGAATGCACCCCAGGGTGTATCCTTCTTTGGCTATCGCCTCTGCCAGCAACTCGCGATAGTGCCAGCCGATGCTTCCCACCACGCCCACTGGCAAATCCTTTCTGCCATAGGGCTTTAGGTTGCGTTGCACGAAAAGGCGGAAGTTGTCCACTACCAGTTGCTGGAGTTGTTGATTATCGAGGTGCTCCTTTATATATAAAGAGGTAGAGGCCAGGAAACGGTTGGGCATAGGTTCTTTGTATACTTTCCGAATAATGTCGGCCAGGGTGAGCTGGGTTGTTTTCAGATAGTCGTCGCGCATAGCCTGCGGCAGTTCGCCTTTGAAGATGGCATTCAGGAACCGTTTGCCCAGTGCTGCTCCTCCCCCCTCGTCGCCCAGAATAAACCCTAAGGCGGGTGTGTTCTGCACAATGCTGGCACCATCGTATAGGCACGAGTTTGCCCCTGTGCCCAGGATGCAGGCTATGCCTTCGTTTTTGCCGCACACCGCCCTGGCCGCTGCCAGAAGGTCGGAATGGAAAGAAAACTCCACGATGTTAGAACCAGTGAACCCGGCAAATGCTTTCTCGAAAACGCGCTGCATCTGCGGAATCATTTCCTGGCGAACGCCTGCTCCATAAAAGTGAACAGTCGTCTCATCTTTTGTTTCCATCTGTGGGAGCAGTTCGTTGTTGAGAATGCCCTCTATATCTTCATCTGTCATCAGTGCAGGGTTGATGCCCTGGGTGTGCAGTAGGGTGGGGCACGAGTTGTTTTCTATGATGCTCCAGTCGGTTTTGGTGCTGCCGCTGTCTGCAATGATTGTTGTCATAAGTTGTATTTTTGCACAAAAATACTAAAAAGTTAAGAACTGAGCACGAAGAGTTGAGAGAATTTAGTAATTTTGCGCAAAATTTGTTTAAACCGTATGAAAAGAAGCTTCATAGTATGTTTATTGCTGATGTTATTCTCTTTGCAGTCGTTTGCTGTGCTCAAAGAGAAAAACATCGACAACACCCTTGCCATCTTGCGCGACGAGCTCACCAAGTATTACCAGAACCTTGAGCAGCAGAGTGGTTTCATGAAAGAGCAGCAAGAGCAGGTTCGCAACAATTTGTTCTCGGTGATGAACCGTTCCGACCAGAACTCGCTGATGCTATATTCACAGAAGTCGGAGTATATCTTCGACCTCACATACGCCTGTCACGAGGCCACGGTTCAGTATCACGAGTTTCAGAAGAACGTGCTTCCGTTTCGTAAGTTTATTGAGAAGACCAGTAGTGAGATTGCCCGTTACGACAGTCTCATCAACAACCTAAGTTCGATGCATGCCATCTCGCTCTCTGAGCATGCTCAGGTAGATCGCAACGTGTGTTTGACCTTGGCAGTGAACATACGTCGCACGCTTCGCGACAACCGCGACCAGCTGAGCGACTATGTGCACCTTTATGAAAGCACCGAGCAGCATCTGAAGAATTTGAACGACTATGCCAACAAGCGCTATGCCGACATTCAAACCAGCATTTTCAGCAATGCCGGTTCCAACTATCTCTCTATACTGGGCAATCTGGGAAGCAACCTTCGCGAAACCGGCGAACAGGTCAGCGACAAGTATCAGCGCTACGAGCGTGTGCGGTCTGACTGGGATGTGAGTGCCATCTGGTATCTCTTTGGTTCGCTTTTTGCTTACGGGCTGTTCTCGGTACTTTTTAATTTCCTTGTCATTCGTGTGCTCATGCCCAAGCGTTTCCGCACAGAGGCATTCATGGCCAAGCGCACCTGCATCATCATGGCAGCATCGGTCATCCTGCTGGCCGTTATCCTGCGCATCATCCACGCAACCACCGAACAGAACTTCCTCATCATGGCGAGCGACCTGCTGGTGGAATACACCTGGCTGCTCAGTGTGATTCTCATCTCCCTGTTGCTGCGCCTCGACGGAACACAAATCAAGAGTGCTTTCCGCATCTACGCCCCCCTGATTGTTGTTGGCTTTCTGGTTATAGCCTTCCGCATCGTGCTCATCCCAAACCATCTGGTCAATTTGCTGTTGCCCCCCCTGTTGTTCATCTGCGCCTTGTGGCAGTGGATAGCCGTTAGGCACAACAACCACAACATTCCGCGCAGTGATGTCTTCTACACCTACATATCGCTGTTTGTGTTCATCGTTTCCGTGGTATGTTCGTGGATGGGCTATACGTTGCTCAGCGTGCAGTTGCTCATCTGGTGGGTGATGCAGCTCACCTGTGTGCTCACCATCACCTGCATTGCCGAGTGGTTGGAAGCCTTTGCCAAGCGCAAGCATTACAACGAGCTGCCCATCACCAAAACCTGGCACTTCCGTTTTCTCAACGATGTGGTGCTGCGCACCCTCAGCGTGCTTTCGCTGCTCATTTCGGTTTATTGGGCATCAGAGGTGTTCAACCTGAGCGACACCACCTGGTCTATCTTCAACACCAACTTCATTGAGTCGCCCAATTTCACGGCAAGCATTCTCACCATTGCCCAGGTCATCAATCTCTATTTCATTTTCGCCTATGCCAACAACACGGTGAAAGAGCTGCTGCGCATGTATTTCGAACAGAAAGATCCCACCACGGCCGCTTCTAAGATGGTGATGGCCCGCAATGTGATTCAGATTGTTATATGGGGCATGTGGTTGTTGGTGAGCCTGAACATTCTTCATGTGAGCAACACCTGGCTGGTAGTAATCTCGGGAGGTTTGTCAACAGGTATCGGTTTTGCATCGAAAGATATTCTTGAGAACATCTACTATGGCATTTCGCTCATGGCAGGCCGTGTGAAGGTGGGCGACTACATCATCTGCGACGGCACCCGCGGCAAGGTGTCGTCAATCAGCTATACGTCTACGATGGTTGAAGCCGTAGACGGTTCAGTTATCGCCTTCACCAACAGTCAGCTGTTCACGAAGAATTACAAGAACATGACCAAGAACCACGGTTATGAGCTCGATGTTCTTGAAGTGGGTGTAGCCTATGGCACCGACATCAAGCGCTGTAAGGAACTGCTTGTAGATGCCATCACCAAGCTACACATCACCGACCCTGCCAAGCCGCCTCGCGTGGTGCTGAAGGAGTTTGGCGATTCCAGTGTAAATTTGAAAATACTTGTTTGGGTGAATGTGCTCACGCAATACGGCGATGGCGGCACCATCCTGGAGTGTGTCTACAACACGCTCAACGAACATCACATCGAGATTCCGTTCCCGCAGCGCGATTTGCATGTTATTCATAGTTGACGAGTTGGCGAGTTGATTGAAACAAAAAGAGAGCTTTCGTTTTGTGTGCGAAAGCTCTCTTTTTTTACTTGGTTTCTATTTCTTCTTTCATGTCGATAAACTGCCGGTGAGTATCGTAGAACTCATATTGCAGCATCGCCAGTTTCTGAGAAGGAATAACATGCACGCCCAATCCATATTTCATTTGCCATCGACGTTTCAGTGAGAAAACACCTTTATTGATGTAGGCAGCCACATAAGGATGTACATGCAGATAGAATTTTCGGATGCCAATCTTGTTGACCAGTGTTTCAATTTTGCTCTCTAATTGGTCTGTGAAGAGCAGGCTTGCCTTCACCGTTCCTTTGCCGAAACACGAGGGGCAGGTTTCTTCAACGTTCACGTCCATAGCCGGGCGCACGCGCTGTCGGGTTATTTGCATCAGTCCGAACTTGCTCAGCGGCAGAATGTTGTGTCGGGCGCGGTCTGTTTGCATGTTTTTGCACATACGTTCGTAGAGCATCTGTCGGTCTTCGGCCAGGTTCATGTCTATGAAGTCGATGACAATGATGCCGCCAATATCTCTGAGCCTGAGTTGGCGTGCAATCTCGTCGGCCGCACCGAGGTTTGTTTCCAGTGCATTTTGCTCTTGCCCGTTTTCTTTCTTTGTGCGCGTTCCGCTGTTCACATCAATCACGTGCATGGCCTCGGTGTGTTCGCTGTAGAGGTATGCCCCGTGCTTATAGTTCACAATTTTGCCGAATCCCGATTTAATTTGCTTTGTAACATCGAAGCAGTCGAAGATGGGAAGTTTTCCTGTAAAGAGCTTCACGATGTTGGCTTTTTCGGGAGCGATGAGCGTGATGTAGTCTTTCACTTCCTGATAGACTTCCTCATCGTTCACATGAATGCTCTCGTAAGTGGGATTGAAGAGGTCGCGCAAGAGTGCGACGGTTCTTCCCGTTTCTTCGAAGACCAGCTGTGGCCTTTGTTGTGTTCTTTGCACCTTGGCCAGTGCGTCCTCCCATCGTTTGGTCAAGATTTTCAGTTCTGCATCGAGTTCGGCAACTCGTTTGCCCTCTGCAACGGTTCTAACGATAACGCCGCAGTTGCGGGGCTTGATGCTGTGAATAAGTTGTTTCAGTCGGGCGCGTTCTTCGCCGCTTTTGATTTTAGAAGAAACCGAAACTTTATCGTTGAACGGCATCAATACCAGATAGCGCCCTGCAAACGAAAGTTCGCATGTGAGCCGTGGCCCCTTGGTGGAGATGGGTTCTTTCACAATTTGCACGAGCACTTCCTGCCCAACTTTCAGTGTTGTTTGCACGCTGCCGTCTTTTTTCAGGTCGGGCAGGCGGGTGGCCTTGGCAAATGGATAAAGTTTCTTCCTGTCGCTTTGTACCTGTTTCAGATACTTTTCATAAGAGCTGAACTGAGTTCCCAAGTCAAGATAGTGCAGAAAGGCATCGCGCTCAAAACCAACATCTACGAAGCAGGCATTGAGCCCTGGCATCAGTTTTTTAACTTTTGCGATGTAGATGTTCCCAACGGAGAAAGATGCCGAGCGAGGCTCATTCTGGTATTCCACCAGTTTCTTGTCCTCGAGCAGGGCAATCGAAATCTCCTTTTGTTGGACGTCAATTACAAGTTCGCTTGTCATTTCTGTTTTTTAACTTGTCTTACGAACCGACTAAGAGCAAGTGTTGGTTTACTTGCTCTTATGTCTGTTCTTACGTAATCTCTTTTTACGCTTGTGGGTGGCCATCTTGTGGCCCTTTTTCTTTTTACCGTTTGGCATAGTTGTTAATGAATTAAAGGGTTTATATTTAGAATTTATCTATATGCTCGCTGTTTGTTTTGCATTCAGGCATTTTGCATCTTCTCTACGAAAGCTTTCGAGGGTTTGAAGCTTGGTGTGTCGTGAGCTGCAATTTGTATGGTGGTGTTCTTTTGAATGTTTCGCCCGGTTTTGGCTGCGCGGTGCTTCACAATAAAACTTCCGAAGCCTCTCAGGTAAACGTTCTCTTTGTTTTCGGCCAGGCTTTTCTTAACGGTTTCCATGAAGCCTTCAACCACCACTGCCACATCGGGTTTCATCAAGCCCGTTGCTTCCGAAATTTCGTTGATGATGTCTGCTTTTGTCATTGTATGAGTGTATGTTTTTATTTGTTGTTTAGCTAATACTCTTATTTTGAGGTGCAAAGATACAAGTTTTTCGGTTAATATGAAAATTTTTTTTGTTATTTTGGCACAAACCATTCAATTCTAAGCTCAAATTGTTCAGTTATTTGTATTTTTGCAGTGTGAATGGAGGGTAGAATGAAACATATACGATGCAACAAAAAGAAGATATACGAATTTTGCGGCTTGCGCTGCCCTCAATCATTCAGAACATCACCGTTCCGCTGTTAGGACTTGTAGATCTTGCCATTGTGGGCCACATGGGTTCGGCCCGGTTCATTGCGGCTGTTTCTGTGGGCAGCATGATATTCAACGTGATGTATTGGCTGTTGGGGTTCCTGCGCATGGGCACAAGTGGAATGACCTCGCAGGCATTGGGCCATCGCAATTTCCCCTTAGTGGTGGGCGTGTTGCGCCAAACCTTGTTGCTGGGCAGTGTGCTGGCATTGAGTTTTGTGGTGCTGCAGGTGCCCTTGCGCTGGTTGGCATTGCATATCATGCTTCCTTCATCGGCTTTTTCATCGGCTGTTGAATCGGTTGCCCAACCCACACTTGTTTCTCTTGTCTCCACCTATTTTAATATATGTATATGGGGAGCTCCTGCCGTTTTGTGCCTCTATGGATTCACCGGCTGGTTCATAGGCATGCAGAACACGCGGCTGCCCATGTTCATTGCGGTGGGGCAGAATGTGGTGAATATTATGGCTTCTCTCTTTTTTGTGTATGTGTGTGGCATGAAGGTCGATGGAGTTGCATGGGGCACACTGGTGGCGCAGTGGAGCGGACTGGCGCTTGCCGTGCTGTTGTGGTTGCGTTTCTATGGGCGGCGGCGCATGTTCAAGAAGCGTTCGAGCCAGTTGTCGTATGGCCGCTTTCTCTCCGTTAATCGCGACATTTTTTTGCGCACGGTTTGTTTGGTTTCGGTCAATTTGTTTTTCACCGCCGCCGGCTCCCGTCAGGGTGAGTTGCTGCTGTCGGTCAACACGTTGCTCATGACCCTCTTCATGCTCTTCTCCTATGTGATGGATGGCTTTGCTTTTGCCGGCGAAGCCCTTTGCGGTCGTTACTATGGTGCCCGCAATGCCGTTTCCTTTTGGTTAGTGGTTAGGCGGCTATTCGTGTGGGGTGGGGCGATGGTGGTGCTTTTCACCCTTGTCTATGCCTTTGGCGGTGAGAAGTTTTTGCATTTGCTCACAAGTGAAGCATCTGTGGTGTTGGCAGCCCGTCCCTATTTTTGGTGGGCAGTGGCCGTGCCGGTTGTGAGTGTAGCGGCCTTCATCTTCGATGGTGTGTTCATCGGCATCACTGCTTCCCGTGGCATGCTTGTTTCGTGTGCCATTGCCACGGCAGCCTTTTTCTCCCTTTTTTTGATGCTTTTCCCTCATGTGGGCAACCATTCACTTTGGATAGCCCTGTTGGTGTATATGCTGTTGCGTGGAGCGGTGCAAGCCCTTTGGCTGCGCCGGCTGCGCGGTCAGTGGCATTAGTGGGTGAGCTTGAGGCGCAGGCTGTTGAGCACCACGCTCAGACTGGAACAAGCCATCAGTGCCGACGCCCACATGGGAGTCAGCTGCAAGTCGTAGCCCAATGCCCGGGGCAGCCCGGCCGCTAACGGAATGCATGTGAGGTTGTAGATGAACGCCCAGAAGAGGTTTTGCCTGATCATCTTCACCGTGCTGCGGCTCAGGCGGATGGCTTCGGGTAGCGTGCGCAAGTCGTTGCCCATGAGGGTGACCTGTGCCACGTCGATGGCCACATCGGTGCCCGTGCCAATGGCAATGCTCACATCGGCCAGTGCCAGTGCCTGTGAGTCGTTGATGCCGTCTCCCACCATGGCAACATGCTTTCCTTGAGTTTTCAGCTCGCTCACTTTCTCTTCTTTGTCGGCAGGTTTCACTTGGCTCTTGAAGTCTGTAATGCCCGCCTGTGCAGCCCAGTGAGCAACCGCGTCGTGGCGGTCGCCGCTCATCAAGCACAAGTGAATACCTTCGGCATGAAGTTCGTCAACCGCTTCGCGTGCATGCGGTTTCAGTTGTTCGCGCTCTTCAAAGTCGAGCTGGTCGGCGCGTGTAAAGTCTATCTGCTGATTGGGTATGGTTAGCGTTCCTGTTTTGTCGATAACGATGGCATCCACTTTGCGCAGCTCCTCGAGTGCGGCAGCATCTTTAATGAGAATATTGCGTTCGGCCGCCTTGCCTATGCCCACCATCAGAGCCGTGGGTGTGGCCAGTCCCATGGCGCAGGGGCATGCCACCACCAGCACTGCCACGGCACTCACCACAGCCTGCGACCAGCCTGCACCGGCCAGAAACCAGGCAAAGAATGTGACGAGAGCAATGGCAGTCACCACCGGAACGAAGATGGCAGCCATGCGGTCCACCACCCGTTGCACGGGAGCCTTCGACCCCTGCGCCCTTTGCACCATGTCGATGATTTGTGCCAGTGCCGTGTGTTCGCCCACCTGTGTGGCCCGCAGCCGCAGCTTCCCCTGACTAACCACCGTGCCGGCATGCACCCGTGTGGCCATTGCCTGTTTTGCCACGGGGGTAGCTTCGCCGGTGAGCATCGACTCGTCAACGTAGGCAGCCTTTTCGTTCATGAAGCTGGTGGCCTGCGTCACGGTGCCATCAACGGGAATCTTCTCGCCTGCCCGAACCTCCACAACATCGCCGATACTCACCGTGGAAAGGGGCACTAAGTCAAAGTCGGATTCCCCATTCCCCGTTCCGTCTTGGACAGAATGGCCGAACGTTTGTTTTACCAAGCGGGCTGTCTTCGGCTGCAATCCCATCAGTTGCCGAATGCTCGAAGCTGTGGCTCGTTTGGCCCGTTCTTCAATCAGTCGGCCGGTGAGCACAAAGGCAACAATCATCACCGAGGCATCGAAGTAGGTGGAGAGTGGAGGGTTGAGGGTGGAGAGTGGAGGGTTGAGGGTGGAGAGATGGAAAGTGACGATGGCACTGTAGGTGAACGAGATGGCAGTGGAGAATGCCACCAGTGTGTCCATGCTGGCCATGCCATGGCGCAGCTGTTTCCAGGCTGCGGTATAGAATTGCCGTGCGCATGCTATCAGACAGAACAGTGCCAGCATCAGTTGCAGCTGCAAGGTGAAGGCAGTGTGGCTGTCTTTTCCTGCAAGCATGGGTACGGCCATCACGGCAGCTCCTGACAGCCAAGCCAGCAATGTGCGCCTTCTCAGCAGTGACAGCTCGCGCCGTTCCACCTCTTCGGCCGAACGGTTTTCTTCCACAATCAAGTCGAAGCCGATGGCATTCACGGCCGCTTTCAGTTGGGGTAGGTTGGTGATAGAGTCGTCAAATTCCACCAGGGCGGTGCGCATGGCCAGGTTCACGCTGGCATGGCTCACTCCTTTCTGTTCGTTGAGTGTGCGCTCAACATGAGCCGAGCACGACGAGCACGCCATGCCCACCACAGGTATGGTTTTTGTTTGTATCATTTATTCAGATAAATTCCGATAAGCCTGACATGAACCGAGTTTCCATTTTATTTGTCTTTCTTGGGTTTTCTCTGCTTTCCCCCTCTGTGTGTTCCTTTCCGATGGCTGTTTTTTCTGTTGCCGCGAACCTTTCCCTTGCTTGGGGTAGCTTTATATTCGGGAGCCTCGCCCAAGCCGTCGGGCAGGGGAAGCTTCTCCACCGTTTTGCCAAGGAAGCGTTCAATCTGCAGGAAATAGCGAATGTCTGCATCAGAAACAAGTGTGATAGCCCTGCCGTCGCGGTCGGCCCGTGCCGTTCGGCCAATGCGGTGAACATAGTCTTCGCAGTCGTGTGGAACGTCGTAGTTGATAACCATGGAAATATCGTCGATGTCTATTCCGCGTGCAAGAATGTCGGTAGCAACGAGCACGTCAATCTGTCCGCTTTTGAAGCGGAACATCTGTTCGTCGCGTTCGGCCTGGGTGAGGTCGCTGTGCATTTGTCCGCATTGAACGCCCATGCGCCGCAGCGCTTGGTGAATCTCTTTTGTTTTGTTAATCTTTCCCGAGAAGATGATCACGCGTTTGAGTTGCTTGTCGTGAAAGAGCTGTCTAACGATGGCAAGCTTCTGCGGTTCAAAGCAAACGTATGCCTGCTGCTGAATTTTCTCGGCCGGTTTGCTCACGGCGAGTTTCACCACGGCCGGTTTGTTCAGAAGTGTTCCGGCAAGCTGTTCAATCTTCGGTGGCATGGTTGCCGAAAACATAATGGTCTGGCATGTTTGCGGCAGCTGTCGTGCAATTTTCAGAATATCGTCAGAGAATCCCATGTCGAGCATTCGGTCGGCTTCGTCGAGAATGAAGAAAGAAACCCGGCTGAGGTCAACATTTCCCATCTGCATGTGCGAGATGAATCGCCCGGGTGTGGCGATAATCACATCTGCTCCCGAGCGCAAGGCCTGCAGTTCTTGGTTATATCGCCCGCCGTCGTTGCCACCATAAACGGCCACGCTGGAAACATGTTCGAGATAGTATCCGAACCCTTGCATGGCTTGGTCGATCTGTTGTGCCAGTTCGCGTGTTGGCGACATCACAATGCAGTTGATGGCATCGGTGGGGAAGGCCACGTTGCGCCCATCGGGGAAGGTAACGTGCCCGTCGTCGAGCATCGAGAGCACGGGCAAGAGGTAGGCAGCAGTCTTTCCTGTTCCGGTTTGTGCCACTCCCAGCACATCGCGCCCCATCAGAATCTGTGGAATGCAGGCAGCTTGCACGGGTGTGCACTCATCGAAGCGCATGTCGTAGAGAGCATCGAGGATATTATCGTTGAGGTTGAGTTCGTCGAAATACATATATATATAAATAACCTGTTTTAGTTGGGTGCCTGCCGATAGCAGAAATAAGCAATCACGGCAAAGATGATATTCGGTATCCACGCTGCAAGCATGGGTGGTGTGTTGGCATTGATGGCAAATGTTGCCGAAATGGTTTGCAGCAAGATGTAGCCAAAGCTGAGTGCCAGGCCAATGCCCAGATACATGCCCATGCCTCCCTTTCGCTTGCGTGAAGAGAGTGAAACTCCTATGGTGGTGAGAATGAACGAAGCAAATGACGAAGCGATTCGCTTGTGGTATTCAACCTGATACTGCACCACGTTGCCGCTTCCGCGGTCTATCTGTTTCGAGATGTAGTTGTGCAGTTCCGGACTGGTGAAGGTTTCCTGCTGCCCCTTGGAGTATACAAGGTCGGTGGGTTCCATCAGAATAAGCGTGTCGAGTTGGTATCCGCTGGTGATGGTTTCGCGCAATCCCTTGAGTTGCCGGTTTTTCCAGTGGCTCAGTGTCCAGTGGTATTTGGCATCCGAAATGGTGTCGTATTGAATTTCGCTGGCCGTTAGATGCGAAACCAGTTTCTTGTTCTCGAACTTGTCGAGCGAGAATCCGTAGCCCCGTTTATACACATTGTCGTAGTGCTGTATGTAGGCAATCACCCCTTTTCCCACCTGCAGCTGCACGTTGTCGGCAGCAGTGTTCTTTCGTTTGTTTTTATAGATGGTTTCAAAGTTCTGCCTGATAATAGTGCTGTGTGGTATAATGTAGGCACTCAGGTAATAAGAGAGCATAGAAATGAGCACACACGAAATCATGTATGGTCGCATGAGCCTTTTGAATGAAACTCCGGCTGCGAGCATAGAAATGATTTCAGAGTTGCCTGCCAGTTTCGAAGTGAAGAAGATGACGGCAATGAACACAAACAGCGGACTGAAGAGGTTGGCGAAGTAGGGCACGAAGTTCATGTAGTAGTCGAACACGATTGCCCTGAATGGTGCATGATACTGTGTGAACTTGGCCAGGTTCTCGTTCACGTCGAAGACGATAGAGATAGAGATAATCAGCGCAATGGAATAGATATACGTGCCGATGAACTTCTTGATGATATACCAGTCAAGAATGTTGATATAGTGGTGCAGTAAACGTGTAATCTTCATACTCTCTGTGCTAACTGTTGAATAACGGAGCGCTTCCATGCCGTGAAGTCTCCTTGTAGAATATGCGTGCGCGCGTCGGTAACGAGCCTCAGGTAGAAAGCCAGGTTGTGAATGCTGGCAATTTGCATGGCCAGCAGTTCTTGTGCCTTGAAGAGGTGGTGCAGGTAGGCTTTGCTGTAGGTTTGGTCTACGGTGCATCCGTCAGGGTCGATGGGCGAGAAGTCGGTTTCCCATTTTTTGTTTCTCATGTTCATGGTTCCCTGATAGGTGAAAAGCATGGCATTGCGCCCGTTGCGGGTTGGCATCACGCAGTCGAACATGTCAACCCCGCGTTCAATGGCTTCAAGAATATTTTGTGGTGTGCCCACGCCCATCAGATAGCGCGGCTTGTCTTTGGGCAGAATTTCGTTCACCACCTCAATCATTTCATACATCACCTCGGTGGGTTCGCCCACAGCCAGTCCGCCAATGGCATTGCCGTCGGCTCCCTTGTCGGCAACGTATTTGGCAGCTTCGCGCCGCAGGTCGGGGTAGGTGCATCCCTGCACAATGGGAAACAGACATTGGTCGTAGCCGTAGAGCGGTTCCGTTTGGTTGAACCGGTCGATGCAGCGGTCGAGCCATCTTTGTGTGAGTTGCAGGCTTTGGCGTGCATACTGATAGTCGCTCTGCCCCGGCGGACATTCGTCGAAGGCCATCATGATGTCGGCCCCGATGATGCGTTCAGTGTCGATAACGTTTTCCGGTGTAAAGAAGTGTTTCGACCCATCGATATGTGAGCGGAACTCGCACCCCTCTTCGCGCAGCTTGCGAATTCCGGTGAGTGAAAACACCTGAAAGCCCCCCGAGTCGGTGAGTATGGGCCGGTCCCAGGTGTTGAACTTGTGCAGTCCGCCCGCTGCCCGCAGCACATCGAGCCCCGGTCGCAGATATAGGTGATAGGTGTTGCCCAGAATGATTTGTGCCCCCACCTGTTCGCGCAGTTCGCTGAAGTGCACTCCCTTCACGCTTCCCACGGTTCCCACAGGCATGAAGATGGGAGTGGGAATGGTGCCGTGTGCCGTGGTGAGCATGCCCGCACGGGCATCAGAATCGCTATCGGTGTGTTGCAGCTGGAATGTCATTTCTTTTCTTCTTCTATTACAAAATTAACTGGGTGCTGAACCACTTCGTCGGTGAGTGCGAAGTTCCAGACATCTTGCACGTTCTCTACATAGTGGAAGTGCACACCTTTGAGATAGATTTCCGGAATCTCTTCAATATCCTTTTGGTTGTCGCGGCACATCATGATGTCGGTGATGCCGGCTCGTTTGGCAGCAAGAATCTTTTCTTTGATGCCGCCCACGGGCAGCACCTTTCCGCGCAGGGTTATCTCGCCGGTCATGGCAGTGTTGCGTCGCACCTTTCGCTGTGTGAGTGCCGACGCAATGGAGGTGGCAATGGTGATGCCTGCCGACGGCCCGTCTTTGGGCGTAGCCCCTTCCGGCACATGAATGTGTATGTTCCACTGTTCAAAGATGCGGTAGTCTATGCCGAGCACATCCACATGTGCTTTCACATATTCCAGTGCTATAACGGCCGACTCTTTCATCACGTCGCCCAGATTTCCGGTGAGCGTGAGCTTGCCAGCCTTTCCCTTGGAAAGCGAGGTTTCAATGAAGAGAATTTCACCGCCCACACTGGTCCAAGCCAGTCCGGTTACCACCCCGGCATAGTCGTTGCCCTGATAGATGTCGCGGAAGAAAGGCGGCTTTCCCAGCAGTCCTTCAATCTCGTTGGGAGTAATCTTTGCGTAGGGCAGCTCTCCGTCGCGTGCCTTCAGGAAAGCCATCTTGCGCAGTGCCTTGTTCACTTGTTTTTCCAGTTGTCTGACACCGCTTTCGCGCGTATATTGCTCAACAATCTTCTCGATGGCCGCCTTGTTGAAAGCCGGTTTTGTTTCGTCGGTGGCGAGTCCGGTGTTGTCGAGTTCACGCGGAATCAGGTGACGTTTGGCAATCTCTATCTTCTCTTCGGTGATGTATCCGCTCACCTCTATAATCTCCATACGGTCGAGCAGGGGTCGCGGAATGGTGCTCAGGTTGTTGGCCGTGGCAATGAAGAGCACCTTCGAGAGGTCGTAGTCAACATCAAGGTAGTTGTCGTGGAAAGCGTTGTTCTGTTCGGGGTCGAGCACTTCGAGCATGGCCGACGCAGGGTCGCCGTTATAGGTGCTCTGTGTGATTTTGTCTATTTCGTCGAGAATGAACACAGGGTTCGACGATCCCGCTTTCTGTATGCTCTTGATGATGCGGCCGGGCATGGCTCCCACATAGGTGCGCCTATGGCCGCGAATTTCGCTCTCGTCGTGCAGTCCGCCCAGGCTCACTCTCACATATTTGCGTTTCATGGCGGCGGCGATGCTCTTGCCCAAGCTTGTTTTGCCAACCCCCGGCGGACCATACAAGCAGATGATGGGCGACTTCAAGTCGCCGCGCAGCTGCAGCACGGCTATATATTCGAGAATGCGCTCTTTTACTTTCTCCATCCCGTAGTGGTCGCGGTTCAGAATTTTTTCGGCCCGTTTCAGGTTGAGGTCGTCTTGTGTGTATTCGCCCCAAGGCAGTGAAATGAGCGTTTGCAGGTAGTTGAGCTGCATACTGTAGTCGGGGCTCTGTGGGTTAAGCTGGTCGAGCTTGTCAATCTCACGGTTGAACACGTTGGCCACCTCTTGGCTCCATTTCTTCTTTTCGGCCTTCTCGATCAGTTCCTGTCGTTCGGGCGAGCCCTCGCCCCTTCCCAGTTCCTCTTTGATATTTTTAATTTGCTGCTGCAGGAAATATTCTCGCTGCTGCTCGTCAATCTCTTCCCTTGTTTTCGAGCGTATGTTTTGCTTCAGCTGCAGCAGCTGACGTTCCTTATACACCACTTTAAGGGCTTCGAACACACGCTCAACCATGGTGTTGGTGCCAAGAAGCTTCATCTTGTCGTGTGTGCTGAAAGGCATGTTCGAGCAGATGAAGTTGGTAATGAGCACATCGTTCTGTATGTTGTTCAGGGCAAAGAGATTCTCGTCGGGAATCTCTTCGTTTTCCTGAATATATTCGCTGGCGTTTTTGCGCAAATCGTCTAAAGCGGTGCGAAACTCTTTTGTATTGTTGGCCGTCATGTCTTCGTTCTCCGTCTTCAAAATGCCGGAGTAGAAGGGACGTTGGCGTTTCAGCTCCACCAGCCGGCACCTTCCAAGGCTCTGCACAATGGCAGTAATTTCGTTTGACGTTCCCGGCATTTCGAGCACCCTCACCAGTTTGGCCAGCACGCCATACTCATAAATGTCGTTGGCTTCGGGTTCTTCCGTTTCCACCATCTTCTGGCAGAACACGGCAAAGATGGCATCGGGTTGTTTCTTCAGTTTTTTGATGAGGTTGACACTTGCGGTGCGCCCGATTAAAATGGGTGTGATGATGCCGGGAAACATCACCAGATTACGGGTCACAAGGATGGGGGCTTCACCTTCAAGGTCCGATTCAAACAGTGCTGTGATGTCGCCATCGTAGTCGGCAATCATCTGTATTGATGCATTGGGTTTTTTGTTCATTTCTTCTCCCTTTGTATTTTTGAGTTGCAAAGGTAATCATTTTTGGGCATAAAACGCCCATGTGAATGAATAATTTGTTAGCAAACTATTAAATAAGGTGAAATGGTGGGTGCGAGGGTGCGAGGGTGCGGGGATGCAGGGTGCGAGGGTTAGAGATAGAAATTGTTGGTAATTTTTGCATACCACGGACTTCTTTCACCAGCGAGGTCTTGCAGTGTTTCTTCGCATGTGTCTGTTGGTGTGTTGTGGGTGAGCGTGAAGCTGATGAGCAATCGCTTAGGAGCTTTCTTTGGTGTGGTTTTGATGTTGCAGATGCGCTGTGTGAAAAAGCCGTTAAAGATGGCAGCTTTCATAAAAAGAAGCTCTTGGTCTTTGGGTATAATCAAGCTGAACACACCATTTTGTTCAAGTAAAGCTTTAACACACTTGAAAAGCGTTTCAGCCGGCAGTGAATCGGCATGCCGTGCCAGGTTTCGTTGCTGTAGAGGTGTTTTGAGTGAACGGGAAAAATAGGGAGGGTTGCAAACAATGGAGTCGAACCTGATGCCCTTTTCACGGCACACCTCGGTATAGTCTTGCACCGACAGGTTTGTAATGGAAATTCGCCGGCAGAATGGCGAATGGGCCACATTCTCCTTTGCCTGTTCACTCGCTTCGCTGTCTATTTCAATGCCTTCAACCTGAGCTTCAGCAAAGCGCTGCGCCATCATGCAGGCAATCAGTCCGGTTCCCGTTCCAATGTCGAGGATGTGGCTCCCGCCCTCAGCCCATGCGCCAAGCAGCACCCCGTCGGTGCCCACCTTCATGGCGCACCGGTCTTGTTGAATGGTGAACTGTTTGAATTGGAACATCAGAGGTTGAGTTTTCGCTGCAGCACCTTGCTCAGGGCATGAATATGGCGGGTGTGGCGGGTGAGGTCTTCCCTCACAATGTTGATTTCGTTGAACAGCTCGGCCGCAGCACTCTGAAAAGCATTGGGCTGCCGCTGCCGCTTGTCGCCATTGGGGTTCACAACTATCTTTATGCCTTTCTCCACCAGTTCCACATCCACGTCGGCCGAAGTCATCACCGGGTCTCCGTCGAAATGAATCACCCCTTCCTGTTTGCGGTGAATGTGCAGCTTCTTGCAGCGGAAGGTTTTAATCTTCGAACTCTTGTCGAGTGTTTTGTTAAACATGTCGATGCTTATCTGCGGTGCGTCCAGCACATCGAAAGGCTCCATGATGATCACATCCAGCAGTCCGTCGCTCATCGAAGCCTTTGGTGCAATGTAGGCATTGTTGCCATATTGACTCGCATTGGCACACGAAATGAGGAAGGCCTTGTAGTATGTAACCCCGTTTTCATCTTGAATCTCGTAGGTTTCGGGCTGGTATTTGAGTCCCTCCTTGAGCACGTTCTCAACGTATGTGATGGGACCTCGCTTGCCGGCTTCAGCAAACTTCATGCTCACAAAGGCATCAAATCCCATGCCGCATGTGCAAAAGAAAGGGTGCCCGTTAATGATTCCATAGTCGAGTTCATGAATTTGCCCTTCGTTGATAATTTCAAGACTCTTCTTCAAATTCATGGGTAGCAGCAGGTGGCGGGCCAGCCCATTGCCCGACCCGCAGGGCATGATGCCCAGCGCGGTGTTGGAGTGAATCAGTGCGCGGGCAACCTCGTTCACTGTTCCATCGCCGCCAATGGCCACCACAATGTCCGTGCCAAGCTCTTTTTCCTGCATGGCAATCTCATTGGCATGACCGGCAAATTCCGTCATGGCTATCCTATATTCATACTTCTCCTTATCGAGCGTCTTTTCAATCAATTCAGGAATTCCAGCCTTGCTTGAAGTGCCCGAAATAGGGTTCATAATGAAGGTAATTTTCCTTTTCATGCTGCAAAAGTACAAATTTCTTCGAAAAAAATGTGCTTTATCAATCAAAATTTGTACCTTTGCAGCTTGTTAGCAAGAAATAAGCATAAAAACAAGAATAAAACTCACCTATTTTAAAATGGGACAACTACAGGAAAAGTACAAAAGCTATCGCGAGCCGCAGAAGTATATGGCGGCCGGCGTATACCCCTATTTCCGTGCTATCACAAGTAAACAGGGCACCGAAGTTGACATGGATGGACATCACATCTTGATGTTCGGTTCAAACGCCTATACCGGCTTGCCCGGTGACCCGCGCATTATTGAGGCTGCCAAGAAAGCACTCGACAAATATGGCACCGGGTGTGCTGGAAGCCGATTCCTCAACGGCACGCTCGACTTGCACATTCAATTAGAGAAAGAACTTGCCGAGTTTGTAGGCAAAGACGAAACCCTCTGTTTCTCTACCGGTTTCTCGGTGAACCAGGGCGTGCTGCCTGTGGTGGTGGGCAAGGGCGACTACATCATTTGCGACGACCGCGACCATGCGTCTATCGTTGACGGCCGCCGCTTGTCGTTTGCCCGCCAGCTGCACTATAAGCACAACGACATGGCCGACCTGGAGCGCGTGCTTCAAGCCCTGCCCCACGAAGCCATCAAGCTGATTGTGGTTGACGGGGTGTTCTCGATGGAGGGCGACCTGTGCAAGCTGCCCGAGATTGTGGAGCTGAAGCATAAGTATAACTGCTCCATCATGGTTGACGAGGCACACGGAATTGGTGTGTTTGGCCGACAGGGACGCGGTGTTTGCGACCACTTCGGGCTCACCGACGAGGTAGACCTCATCATGGGAACCTTCTCGAAGTCGCTCGCCAGCATAGGCGGTTTCATTGCCAGCGACAGCGACACCATCAACTGGCTGCGCCACAGCTGCCGCACCTACATCTTCAGCGCCTCCAACACCCCCGCTGCCACAGCAGCTGCCATGGAAGCCCTGCACATCATTCAGCAGGAGCCGGAGCGCATAGAGAAGCTCTGGAAAGTTACCAACTATGCCCTCCGCCGGTTCAAGGAAGAAGGCTTTGAGATTGGCGACACCGAGAGTCCCATCATCCCGCTCTATGTGCACGATGTGGAGAAGACATTCCTGGTGACGGCACTTGCCTACGAAGCCGGGGTGTTCATCAACCCTGTCATTCCGCCAGCCTGCGCTCCGCAAGACACGCTGGTTCGCTTCGCACTCATGGCCACCCACACCGAAGAGCAGGTGGAGCGTGGCGTGCAGGCGCTCAAGAAGATATTCAAAGAGCAAGGCATCATTCAGTAAAGGTGGATTCTTTTGAAGAATAGTTGCTTAAAAATTTGGTGGTATCACTAAAAATGATTACTTTTGCACCCGCAATTTGGAACGGGGTGTAGCGCAGCCCGGTAGCGCTCCTGGTTTGGGACCAGGCGGCCGCAGGTTCGAATCCTGTCGCCCCGACAA
>CACXFT010000099.1 GCA_902767045.1 uncultured Prevotellaceae bacterium
GGGGGTGCTCGCTACGCTCGTACCCCCGGTTACTGAGAGTGGACGCTTTCAGCGTCCTTTCCCCCGGTTACTGAAAGTGGACGCTTTCAGCGTCCGTCAGTTTCTTAGCCCCTCTGTTGTAATAAACGTCAGAAATATTTGACTACAATGGATTTGTAGTGAGTAGTACAGATTTTTACCGGACACCAATAAAAAACAAACGAGTTTTTTTGTTCTTCCCTCGACTTTTCGTAACTTTGGATAAGTTACTCTGTCTCGGCAATAAAAATAAATGTGATTTATTTTGTATTGCACTCGACTTTTCGTAACTTTGCGCTTCAAGCGCGAAGTTACTCTGTCTCGGCAATAAAAATAAATGTGATTTATTTTGTATTGCACTCGACTTTTCGTAACTTTGCAGGCAAAATTAAAATTGTAGAAAATGAAGAAGATTCTTTATACATTATTGCTTATCTTTGGAGCAATGTCAAGTGTTTCGGCACAGCATAATCCGTGGGATATTTCGTGCGGTGGTAAAGTTGGTGCTACATATAGCTCACTCACTACCATTGGCGGTGACAATGTGATTACTCCCAATGTCGCTGGTTTCATCGAAATCTCTTTTACCGAGAAGTGGGGAATGGCACTGGAAGTGGGCTATAAACGCTATGCACAGCGGAATGTTTATATGAATGCCGAAGACATTTCTTACCGCTATCCCTCGATGGATCTTGCCAGCGTTATCGCCAATTCAGGAAGATATGACTATTCGGTCGACTATATTGATGTGAACTACTTTGCCAAGTATTATACCAAGTATAACCTGAACCTCTATACTGGTTTCAAGATGGGGCGCATGCTTCATGGCAAGGTGGAACACGCGGGCGACAACACCTCGTTGCGCAAAAAAATTCATCATGGAAACTTCTCTATTCCTATCGGCGTGGAATATGAGTATAAGAACTATTTGATAGACTTGCGTTATGAGTTAGGTATTCAGCACATGGCCATCACCTCGAATGCGAAAGCCATGTTGGGTAGTGCCCGCACTTCGGCTATAAGCCTTACTGTGGGTTACCGCTTCCTCTTGATGTAAAGCTTATCTGGTCTTTTAATTTCAAACTTCTCTTTTTCAACTCGCATGGTGCAGTTCTTGGATTTGCAACAGGTGAATAGGCTTCATGCTCAGGAAATTCTTGAGGCCATGGAGCGTGTGGTGGATTCGGGTTGGTATATTCGGGGCCATGAGTGCCAGCGGTTTGAAGAACAGTATGCCAACTATATAGGCACACGCTATTGCGTGGGGGTTGGCAATGGGCTCGATGCGCTTACGCTTATTTACCGGGCCTACATCGAAATGGGGTTGATGAAACCCGGTGATGAGGTTATTGTGCCTGCCAACACCTACATAGCTTCCATCCTGGCCATCACGGAAAACAAACTCCGACCGGTTTTGGTGGAGCCCCGTTGGGATTCACTTGAAATTGATGACAGCTTGATTGAGAAGGCCATCACTCCGCGCACACGTTCCATCATGATTGTGCATCTTTACGGGAGATGTGCCTATACCGAGAAGATTGGTGAATTGTGCCGAAAATATTCCCTTTTGCTTGTTGAAGACAATGCCCAGGCTCATGGCTGTCGCTATGCTGGGAGTGATTCTGAATCAACAGGTTCTCTCGGCGATGAACTTCCATTGACAGGTTTTCTCGGTGATGCAGCCGGGCATAGTTTCTATCCGGGAAAAAATCTTGGTGCCTTGGGTGATGCAGGGGCTGTGACCACCAACAATGGTGAACTAGCCGAGTTGGTGCGAACTCTTGCCAATTACGGTTCGCAGAAAAAGTATGTTTTCCAGTTTCAGGGGCGCAACAGCAGGCTTGATGAATTGCAGGCTGCCGTGCTCTGTGTAAAACTGCGATACCTTGAAACCGAAAACGCTCATAGGCAGCGCATAGCCGACTATTATTATCAAAACATTGCACATCCGGCAGTGACTCTTCCACGGTATCTTAGTCACAGAAGCAATGTCTATCACCTCTTCCCCATTTTTACCGAGCAGCGCGACAAGCTTCAGCAGCACCTCTCCAGCAAGGGAATACAAACACTCATTCACTATCCGCTGCCGCCGCATCAACAAGAATGTTACGAAAAAGAAAAATGGGCAGCCTGCAAGCTGCCCGTAACAGAAAAAATACATCGGCAAGAACTCAGCCTTCCTATCAGTCAGGTGATGTTGCTTGCCGATGCAAAAAGGGTAGTGGAATGTGTCAATTCCTGGGATGTCTAAACCAACAGGAATGCTTTGTGAATGTTAGAAATTCCACCAGTGTTTCTTTTTAGGTGGTTCGAAATCGTCGATGCGCTGTCTGCGGGCTTCGTTTATCAAATCTGCAAATGTTTTTCCACTGTGCACCATCTGATAAATCTGTCCCCATTCGGGAAGTCCTCCAATATTGCGGTCGTCTATAAATAGGTCAACCTTCAGCTTGCGCGAAAAGTGGTTGTTGTTTTCGGGCAGTTCTTCAGGATAATCTCGGTTCACGGCATAGAAGTCGAGTCCATGTTCGTGGCACCATTGAACAGCTTCGTCAAGAAGCTCTCCTTCGCGCACGCTCCAGAGAATGAGCTGGTGCCCTTCTTTCTGAAGCATGCGGAGAGTCTCAATGGCAAAAGGCCGTTCTTTGCCTATTGCCGGGTATCTATGATCTACAATAGTTCCGTCAAAATCTACTGCAATTGTCATATTTACTTTTTCTGTTTATAACTGTGTAATTATAGTTTGATTGAAGTGTCGTTCTTGTCGCCATAGTGGCTGTTGCTGTAGTTACCGTATGAACCGTAAGAGCCATACGAGCCATAGTTGCCGTATGTGCCATAGCGGCCATACTTGCCGTATGAACCATAGCGGCCGTAACGTCCATAGCGACCATACTTACCATATTTGCCATAGCCGTAGTAGTAGCCATACTTCTTCTTCGACATGTCAATACCGTTGATAACGATTGACATGTTGGGCAGCTTCTTGTCGTTGCTAAGCGCATTTATCATGTTGAAGCTCTCCTTGGCTGTGAAGTCGGCACGGCACAGAACCACAGTGGCATCCGACACACGGCCAATCTGCAGGGTATCGGTAACAAGACCTACAGGAGCGGTGTCGATGATAATATAGTCGTAGTGATCGCGCAGAATTTGCATGATGGTATCGAGCGACGGGCGGGCAAGCAATTCAGCGGGGTTGGGAGGTGTGGGACCGGCCATCAGCAAGTCGAGGTTCTTGTTCACACCAGAAGGCAGAATCTCATCTTGCACCTCTTCCCATGTTATATTGTTCCTTGTAAGCAGGTTGGTGATGCCATGCTTGTGGTCGTCAATCTCGAACAGTTCAGCCAAACGCGGGCGGCGGATGTCAAGACCAACCAGTGCCACCTTCTTGCCAAGCAGAGCGAACGATACCGAAAGGTTGGCGGCAGTGAACGTTTTACCTTCACCCGATGTGCTTGAGGTGAACATCACCACCTTCTCGTTTTCTTTCAGCATGAACTGCAGGTTGGTGCGTATAGAGCGGAAGATTTCTTCCATCTGGTTGTTCTTGTTTTCGTGCACCACAATGTCGGCCTTCGATTTGGCGGTGTCGCTGGCCACTGCCACGTCGGCAAGGATGGGCAGGCTGGTGAGTCGCACCACATCGTCGTGACCTTCAATCTTGTAGCGGAAGAAGTTCAGAATGAACAGAACGCCGGCAGGAATGGCAATACCCAGCACAAAGCCGATGAGCAGTACAATGGATGTCTTGGGCGAAACTTTGCCGGAGTAAGCAGGTTCGTCGATGAGTCGGCCCTTGTCGGCAGTAGCAGCCAGTGAGATAGAGTTCTCTTCACGCTTCTGCAACAGCATCAGGTAAAGTCCGGCTTTCACTTCCTGCTGACGTCCAATCTGCGAAAGCATCTTTTCCTGTTCAGGTGTGGCCGAAATCTGACTCTGGTATTTGTTGAACTGGCTCATCACAGCGTTGCGCTCAATCTCCATGCTGTTGCGTGCCTGGCTCATGGCTCGGCGCAGGCTCTTTTCCATTTCGTCGAGCTGAGCGGTGAGCGGAGCCACAGAGGGGTTGTCTTCCGAACCCGTGCGCAGCAGCGTGTTACGCCTTAGCACTGTTTCGTTATATCGGTTGATAATATTTGTTGCACTGGGGTCTTTCAGTCCAACGTTCGAGGGCAGCGTCTGATACTTGTTCTCAGGCATGTTCATATACTCCTCAATGCTGTTGAGCAGTGCCATCTGTGTGTTGGCTTCGTTCAGTCTTTGAGCATAAGCATCTTGGTTGCCTACGGCCTGAGTAGCGTTAATCTTCAGTTCCACCATGTTGTTGCGGCGCTTGTAAGCCTCAAGTTCACCTTCGGTAGAACCCAGCTCGGCATTGATTTTCTCCAGACGACCGTTGATAAACTCCTCTGTGCGGATGGCAACCTCATTCTTGTCTTCGTTGGCCTGACGGTTGTAGCTGATGATGAGCTGAGAGAGATAATCCATTGCACGCTGTGGAACTTCATCGGTAATCACCAGCTGTGCAATAGTGGTCATCTTCGAGGTTTGGCTCACGCTGAGATTTTTCACATACTTGGCAGCCATCGTCTTGGTGGGAGAGATGGTAACATGCAGTTTTGTTCCCTCGGCGAGAGGCTTGAATCCTTCCTGACGGAAATACAGATAGCCCACCTTGGTGGCCAGTGTCAAGGGCAGCTTGGTGAGAATCTTGTTGAATTCTTCCTCTTGGTATTCCTCGTTGGCATCTTTGTAGGTGTATTTACCCGACACATGGAAGCCATCCTCTTCACGCTCGATAGTCATTTTAATGGGAGCTTCGAGCAGTTTCAAGTGGGTTGCGTCAATGTCAACGGCAATGGGGTTGTTTTTATAAAGGATGTGATCCTTCAACTTCCCTTCTGCCATATAGGTTACATACAGTTTTAAGTCTATGACCGACTGTTCTGCCAAAGCGAACGACTGCAGAATTTCCATCTCATTGTCGATACCGGTAGAGTTGGTGATGGTTCCCAAGGCAACCGACATATTCTGGAAGTTGTTACGTCCGTTTGATTCGTCTTCTTTAATCAGCAGCTTGGTGAAAGCCTGATACATGGGGGTAGCATACCTCAGGTAGATGGCTGCCGTGCCCAAGCAGATAATTAAGGACAGGAGGAACCATTTCCAGTTAAGGATAACGGTGGTGTAGATAGTTTGAAAGTCGAACGCCGACTTTTCTTCTTGCTCCAACGCCTGAATTTCTTCAATCTCTAATTTCTTGTTTTCTTCCATTGTGTTATTATTTTTTTTCTGTTTTTTCGTCTTATATATATAATAAGGTGTAGGGAGAGTTTACACCTCCTTCACCAGGTTCATCAAATATTGACCATAGTCATTCTTGAGCATGGGTTGTGCTGCTTGGCGCAGTTGCTCGGCATTAATCCATCCCTTCTTGTAGGCAATCTCTTCAAGGCAGGCAATCTTTAAGCCTTGTCGCTTTTCTATTACCTCTATGAAGGTGCTGGCTTCCGAAAGGCTGTCGTGGGTTCCGGTGTCGAGCCAGGCAAAGCCACGCTGCAGGGTTTGCACTTTCAGCGTGCCCATCTCTAAGTATTTCTGGTTCACGGTGGTTATTTCCAGTTCGCCGCGTGCACTGGGCTTGATGTTCTTGGCAATTTCCACCACACTGTTCGGGTAGAAGTAAAGTCCCACCACCGCATAGTTGCTCTTGGGGTGTTCTGGCTTTTCTTCAATGCTCAGGCAGTTTCCGTTGGCATCAAACTCGGCCACACCATATCGTTCAGGGTCGTTCACATAATAACCGAACACGCTGGCGGTGTTTTCTTTCTCGGCAAAATTCACACTGTTGCGAAGCAGCGAAGAGAATCCTGCTCCGTAGAAGATGTTATCGCCAAGAACAAGGCAAACGCTATCACTACCTATAAATTTCTCGCCAATGATAAAAGCCTGTGCGAGTCCGTCGGGCGATGGCTGTTCGGCATATTCAAAGTGAACACCAATCTCGCTTCCATCCCCAAGCAGCCTTCTGAATCCCGGCAGGTCGTGGGGTGTAGAGATAATGAGAATCTCCCTGATACCAGCCAACATCAACACCGATACAGGGTAGTAGATCATTGGCTTGTCGAATATAGGGATGAGCTGTTTGCTGATTCCCTTTGTTATTGGATAGAGACGGGTTCCGGAGCCTCCCGCCAAAACAATTCCTTTCATTCTATATGATTTATGATTTGTTTCTGTTGTTTGTTGTTAATAAGCGTTCTTGTCGGGTTTCACCAAGCTAACCGCTGTTAACAGTATAATCTTGATGTCGAGCCAGAATGTCCAGTTCTCGATATACCAGATGTCGCGTTGCACGCGACCTTCCATTTGCCATAACTCTTTGGTTTCGCCACGGAAGCCGGTAACTTGAGCGTAGCCGGTGATGCCAGGCTTGCAGAAGTGGCGCACCATATATTTGTCGATGAGCTGGCTATACACTTCCGTATGGTGGAGCATGTGTGGGCGCGGGCCAACAATGCTCATATCACCTTTCAGCACATTGAGGAATTGGGGGAACTCATCGATATTGGTCTTGCGCATGAAGTTGCCAAAGGGGAACTTGCGCGGGTCGTTTTCCGTTGCCTGAACCATGTCGGCATCGGCGTTAACATGCATCGAGCGGAATTTCAAACATTGGAATGTCATGCCGTTGATGCCGGTGCGGGCTTGCTTGAAGAAGATGGGACCCGGACTTTGCAGTTTGATAATCAGTGCAATGATGGGCATGAACGGAAGCATGCAAAGGCAGATGATACCGCTCACTACAATGTCGAAACATCTCTTCAAGAACTTGTTCTCGGGTATTGAAAGTGGTGCATAGTGATTGGTTAAGACGGGAATGTCGCCAAACATTTCGGGTTTGAAGTTCAGTTTCACGTTACCAATCATGCGGGGCACATAGAAGAAATGAACCACATGCTTGTTGCAGAACCTGATGAGCTTGATGATGGTATCGTTTTCGGCATGCGAAATGCTACAGAACAAGTCGTCGATGTTCAGTTCTTCTTCGTTTTTCTCTAAAAGGTTCAGCAGCTCTTGCTTGCTTCCTAAATATTGGAGCTCTTTAGGTGCATCCTTCATCCTGTTGTTGGCATAATAGCCCAGCACCCTGAAGCCCATGGCAGAGTCGCTCATCATTTCGTTGTAGATCATCAGGTTGGCAGGGTCGCTCCCCACAAACAGCACGCTGCGCGTGTTGCCTCCTTTTTTGCGGTATTGTGCCAAAAGGTTGCGCTCAAAATAGCGTGATACCATGATGCAGAAAAACTCAGCCCCCCAGAAAAGGAACATGAAAGCCAGAAAGTTGCCGCCGTTTTCAGCAATAAGCCGCATGCCGATGATGAATATTCCAACATGGAGCAATGTCAGGCGGGCAACCCGTGCGAAAATCTTTTCGAAACTCACCCTGCGATGGTGAATAAGGGTGGAGTAGAATTGCATACTCACCAACAATGCAAAGTTGGCAATCAGGAAAGTGGTTTTAATATTTTCATGGAAAAAGGCTGGTGTAACAGTTGAAGCCAGCTCAATGAAACCGAACAACAGCAAATTGACAATGACAATATCAAATACTGTCACTATCGATTTGATTAGTTCGTTTCCGTTCGCTCGTTGTCTGTTCATTTTTTTGTTACTTTTTTTGAGCTCTTTTAGAGTTGTTAATTGGTTTTCTGTAAATTTTCGGGCAAAGGTACTATATTTTCTTGATATATAAAAATATGTTCTTTGAAATTTGTTGATTTTCTTTTGTTTTTTAACCAAATTGCATTACCTTTGCAACTGAAATTATACTCAAAACATGTCTTTTTAAAGTAATAAATATTGATTATCCATTATGGGAATACTAAACAGTTTATTTAAAAAAAATAAAGAAAAGGGAAAGGTGGGCGGCATGGAAGACTATATGACTCTTGTCAGAGTCTATTTCCAAGCGTCAATCGCTTCTAATCTCGGAATCAACAATTTAGCAGCCCTGCCCGACCTTCGCACATTCAAAACAACACTGCATGTGCCCATCGTTAACAACAAACTTGGAATTGGCGAGCGCAACCAGTGCAAGAAGATGATGAAGGAAATTTACAAAACAGACGATAGTTTCTTCAAAGAAATAGACCAAAGCATACGCAAGAACTGCCATAAGCTGCAGGATGTGCAGACCTATTTGTATCAATTCCAAGGTTTTACCCAGGATTTGATGATGCTCATGGGCAACCTCATGAAATTCAAACTGCGCATGCCTTCGTTCTTCAAGAAAGCCATCTATCAGATGACAGCTAAAACGGTGAACGAAATCTTTACCAAAAACGACTATACCGACCCGGGAGTGATGAAGACGGTTGTGGCCATCAGGCAATACAACAAACGGCTCGGATTCAGTGAGAAATGGATTGCCGACTTCGTTTACCAGGTGGTGATGCTTGCCAAAAAGGAACCACAAAAGCAGGAAGAAACAGCAAAGAAATAAAAAAACAATAGATTTATTTGGCATTTTAAAATAAAACGACTACTTTTGTAACCAAATTGTAAAGTCTATGGACGCTAATGAGAAAACTTTAACGGTTTTTGAGACTCGTGTCAGGCAGATGATTCTCCATTATCAAGAAGTGAAGAAGGAGAACGCTGAACTGTATACAATGGTCGACAATCTCGAGAAAAAGGTGGCTCAACTGGAGGCTCGCCTTCAGCAAGCGGACGCAGACTACAACAGTTTGAAAATGGCAAGGATGCTTGAAATTACCGATGGCGACCTCGAAGGCGCCAAGAAGAGAATTGCCAAGCTCATCCGCGATGTCAATAAATGTATAACGCTGCTGAGTGAGAAATAACAAATCGGAGCGATGGCTGAAGAAAACAGAGACAAATTACATATTACGCTGAATATCTACGATACCCCCATGTCGGTAAACATAGTTCGCGACGAGGAGGAATATTATCGTAATGCGGAAAAGCTTATTACAGAAACCATCAATACTTATGCCTCGTTTTTCAAAGGGCGTAAGAGCGACAAGGAAATTCTGTATATGGCTTTGATTGACATTGCCCTGCGATTCGAGAAAGAATACAAGCGCAATGACACGTTACCTTATCATGATGTTCTCGGAAAGTTGACTTCAGAAATCGAATCCGCTCTGAAGGAGTGAAAACAAGAGAATATCAACAACTACTTTATATACATATTATTAAATGGCAACAATTCTGATAACAACTGCTGTGGTGGGCCTCTTGATAGGCGGAGCCATCGGCTATTTTATTTTCCGCTATGTCATTAAAGGAAAATATAACGAAATGGTTACAGCCGCCGAAAAGGAGGCTGAAGTGTTGAAAGAGAAAAAACTGCTCGAAGTGAAAGAGAAGTTCCTCAACAAGAAAAGCGAACTGGAAAAGGAAGTGCAGCAGCGCAACCAGCGCATTCAGCAGAGTGAAAACAAACTGAAGCAACGTGAACTTTCACTCAACCAGCGCCAAGAGGAACTGAGCCGTCGTAAGCAAGAAGTGGAACAGGGGCAGCAACGCATCGAAAACGAGAAGAAACTGCTTGCTATCAAGCAAGACGAACTGGAGAAGATGCAAAACCAAGAACGTGAGAAACTGGAAGAACTCTCTGGCTTGAGCGCCGAGGAAGCCAAGAACCGCTTGGTGGAAAGTCTGAAAGATGAGGCACGCACCGATGCCGCCAGCTATATCAATGAAATAATCGACGAGGCTAAGCTCAATGCCAATGCACAGGCCAAGAAAATCGTTATACAAACGATACAGCGTGTGGCAACCGAAACGGCTATCGAAAATTCGGTGAGCGTGTTCCATATCGACAACGATGAGGTTAAAGGTCGCATCATAGGACGTGAAGGTCGCAACATCCGTGCGCTTGAAGCTGCTGCCGGTGTGGAAATCGTTGTCGATGACACCCCCGAGGCTATTGTCATTTCAGCTTTCGATCCCATTCGCCGTGAAGTGTGCCGTTTGGCTTTGCACCAGTTGGTTGCCGACGGGCGTATTCACCCGGCCCGCATCGAAGAGGTGGTGGCAAAGGTGAAGAAACAACTCGACAATGAGATTATTGAAACGGGTAAGCGCACCGCTATCGACCTTGGTATCCATGGCTTGCATCCCGAGCTTATCCGCATCGTTGGTAAGATGAAGTATCGCTCTTCTTATGGTCAGAACCTGCTTCAGCATGCCCGTGAAACGGCTAACCTGTGTGCAGTGATGGCTTCCGAGCTCGGACTCAATCCCAAGAAAGCCAAGCGCGCAGGACTGTTGCACGATATTGGTAAGGTACCCGACGAAGAGAGCGAATTGCCCCATGCTATCTATGGTGCCAAGATTGCTGAGAAGTATAAGGAGAAGGCCGACATCTGCAATGCCATTGGTGCTCACCACGATGAAATGGAAATGCAAACCCTGTTGGCTCCCATCGTGCAGGTGTGTGATGCTATCAGTGGTGCACGACCGGGTGCCCGCCGAGAGATTGTGGAGGCTTACATCAAGCGCCTGAACGACCTTGAGGCTATTGCCATGAGCTATCCCGGTGTTACCAAGACATACGCTATTCAGGCTGGTCGCGAGCTTCGAGTGATTGTTGGTGCCGACAAGATGGACGACAAAGAAACCGAGGCTCTCAGCGGAGAGATTGCAACAAAGATTCAGAACGAGATGACTTACCCCGGACAGGTGAAAATTACTGTTATTCGCGAAACGCGTTCGGTGGCTTACGCCAAATAAGGGCTATTGTCAAAGACACTATAAAAGCGGAAAGGTTTGCTTGTGCAAAGCCTTTCCGCTTTTTTCTTATCATATTCTTGATGCTCCTTTTGTTTCAGAGGCAAGGGAAATCGGTCGATTGAGCCTTCACAGCCATCACCTCTTGTTCGATGAGCCACCCCGGGCGGCACACTTTCGCGTTCACAATCAGCCAGGGTTTGTCGGGGAACCGTTCCTCATACATGCTGCGCACGGTCTGATAGTCGGCAGGGTCGCGCAGATACACCACCATTTGCATCACATCGCTGTAGGTGCATCCGGCCTCGGCAAGCAGCGTTTCCACGTTTTCCCACATGCGCTGGCATTGTGCCACAATGTTGCCCCGGTGCATGATCTCTCCCTTGTTGTTGATGCTGGCCGTGCCCGAGATGAACACATGCCGGCGGTCGCCATAGTCTATGTATGTGCCGCGTTCGAAGCTCACCCCATAGTCGCTGGTGCGGTTCAGGTGTGTGGCCGCATAGAGATAGTGAATCTGTTCGCGTTTCACACCGTCGATGGCGTATGCATCCATTTGCGACAGAATGCTGGCATCGGCCCCACGACCGCCAATGCCGGTGCTGGCAATGAAGTGGGTTTTGTCGGTGAGGTTCTGTGTAATGAACACTTCGTTGCGAGCTTTCACCACCCCCTGGTAGTTCAGGTCAACATCGTTCACAAAGAACCATGTGCGTATGCAGTTATCGGCCAGTGAACATCCCTCGTTCATGAGCTGCATCACATAGTCGTTGAGCAGGATGCGCGTCTGACGTTCAGAGTCTTTGGCATGGTTCGATGCGCTGCCGAGCCACAGGTGACGGAACTCTCCGTGGCGAGCCTCATAAAGGCCGCTGGGCAGGGCACGTGTTTCTATATTGGTCATCAGGTATGCCCAAAGAGCAATCTTCGTTCCGTTGAGCGGAGCCTGTTGCACCACAGAAAGAGCACAGTCGGTGGTTTCCAGTTCGTAGTTCATCAGCAAGTCGGTTTGGTTTGCTGCATCGCTCAGGAAATAGCGTTTAAACACGGGGCGTGCCCCTTGCAGGTATTCTCGGCGAAGGCGGCTGAAGGCATTGAGCAGGGCTTCGAGTTGCTGCTGATAGCTAAGCAGAGGACTCTCTACTTGAAGAATGGCATGAAACTCCGTAACCTCACAACCTTCAAACCGCGTGAACCGCGCGTTAACATTGTCTAATTGTATTGTTGTGTCCATCTGGTTTGAAATTTGCGTGCAAAGTTACGAAAAAACGAGAGAAATGCAAAAGGAAAGCTTGCTTTTCTTTTCATTTCCGAGTTACAACAGAGGGGCTAAGAAACTGACGGACGCTGAAAGCGTCCACTCTCAGTAACCGGGGGTGCGAGCGTAGCGAGCACCCCCGGACTGTGGTCTCTAACAAGTGCACAGCAC
>CACXFT010000100.1 GCA_902767045.1 uncultured Prevotellaceae bacterium
AAGGTGTTTGGTGTGTGAATCGGGCGTGCCTTTAGGTACGCGACATTCCGCCTGTTCCCCAGTGTTGCGTACCTAAAGGCACGCCGTAATGGTGGATCCATTTCCTCCAGCCATAGGAATGGCTGGCTACCCCTATCATGCCCCGCTGGGGCATTGCTGAGCACGAGTTTCCTATCATGCCCCGCTGGGGCATTGCTGAGCACGAGTTTTATCACTTGCAAAAGTTGAATAAACTATAAACGATAAAACTAATTTTTCCGTTATCTTTATTAGAATATCGAAAAGTTTATATAAATTTGCAGGGAAAGTTTCATTAAAATGACAAAACGGATGATGCATCATAGAACAATAACACTGCTCTGCCTCTTAGCAATGCAGATACTGGGCTCTACAACCCTCTGGAACGCTTACACCTGTCACGCCGCTTCGGTGGGCACCTGGAAAGCTTACATGGCCTATAGCAACATCAAAGAAATTGAACAGGCGGGTAACATTTACTATGTGCTCGCCTCTGATAATCTCTATGCCTACAACACGCAAGACGAGAGCGTTACCACCTACCACAAAATGAACTTCCTGAGCGACTGCGGCATAGACCACATTGCCTGGAACCCTGCTTCGAAACGACTCGTCATTGTCTATGCCAACCAAAACATCGACTTGATAGACCGCTCGAACAACGTCTATAACGTTTCGGCCTACCATCAGAAGTCATTGACCGACGACAAAACCATCTTCGACATCTACATCTATCAGCAATATGCCTTCATCTCCACAGGGTTTGGCATTCTCAAACTCAACACGGCAACGGCCGAAATAAGCGACTCCTATAACCTTGGCTTCCAGGTCAACTACTGCTACATCGAGGGCAACCGCATCTATGCGCAGTCGCAAACAAACGGATGCTATGCGGCCAACCTCACCGACAACCTGCTCGACAAAAGCAACTGGACGCGAACGGGAAGCTACACGTCGCACACCAAAACCCTCGACCCCCTACTCACCGAAGCGGTGGCCAATGCCAACCCGGGCGGACCGATGCACAACCATTTCGGTTTTCTCAAATTCCACAACGGCATGCTCTATACCTGCCGCGGCTGGGACAGCGGCAACAGAAGTGAAACCACCAGTGAAGTTGCCATTCAGGTGATGACAGCACCCGACGAATGGCAGATTTATCAGCACGAGGGCATCAGCGAACAAACCGGGCGCGGCTATTTCAACATGAGTGCTCTTGCCATTGATGCTCGTGACCCCAACCATGTGTTTGCCGGCAGCCGCAACGGAGTCTACGAATTTCAAGACGGAAAGTTCACAACCTATTTCAACAATGAGAACAGCCCCATACAGATTTTCAATATGCAGTCGGACTCACCTGCTGCTGATTACCAGATGATTACAGGTGCCATCTGTGATGGTGAGGGCAACCTGTGGATTCTCAACTCGCTCGCCGAAAGCCAGTCTATCATTGAATTCACCACCAACCGCCAGTGGGTGTCGCACAACTTTCCGGAACTCATCAGCTACTCGGCTTCTAACTATCCTGTTGACCGTTCGCTGCCTATGCTCAAAGGCATGTTCATCGACAGCCGCCAACTGCTCTGGTTTGTAAACGACCACTGGTATACCCCCTCGCTCTATTGCTACAACCCCACCACCAATGAACTCACTTCCTACACCAGCTTCACCAACGAAGATGGAACCACACTCACCATCAACAACATACATGGCGTGGCCGAAGACCTGCAAGGCAACATCTGGGTGTGCACCAACTTAGGGCCGCTCATGCTCACCACCGACGAGATGTTCCAGCCCAACCCCGTGTTCGAACAGGTGAAAGTGCCCCGCAACGACGGCACCGACTATGCCGACTACCTGCTCAGCGGAGTAGACATCACTTGCATGGCCATCGATGGCGGCGGACGAAAGTGGTTTGGAACCAACGGCAACGGCATTTATCTGATCAGCGCCGACAACATCACCCAGCTGCAACACTTCACAGCCGAAAACAGCCAGCTGCTCTCTAACAACATTGAAGCACTGGCCATCGACGGCACCACAGGCGAAGTGTTCATGGGCACCGACCATGGACTGTGCTCCTACATGAGCGATGCCACCAACACAGCCGAAAGCATGTCGAAAAGCAGCGTATATGCCTATCCCAACCCTGTGCGCCCCGACTATTCAGGGCCCATTACCGTGGTGGGCCTGAGCCTCGATGCCGACGTGAAGATTGTAACTGCCAGCGGCACCCTTGTGGCTCAGGGACGTAGCAACGGCGGTTCGTTCATCTGGGATGGATGCGACCTGAAAGGAAACCGGGTGGCCAGTGGCGTTTACATGGTTGAAACAGCAACCTCGTCGGGAGGAAAGGGAACAGTATGCAAAATAGCTGTCGTAAACTAATTCTGCTCACTTCTCCACTGCTCCTTTGGGCAGCGTGCGCATGTTATCCGGTCATCGACGACTGGTCATACCTTACCGTTCCTAATTTCGATGGATTCTTGAAACCCTACTATATGCTGCCGCGTGGCAACCAGTGGCGACCCTTCGACGGGTTGTTTGGCTATATGCTGTCTTTCCGTCCCACATGGTTTCCTTGGTTCAATCATCTGGTTATTGTTGTGGCACATGTCATCAACACACTGCTTGTCTATTCCATCGGCCAACATGCAGGTTTCAAAAATCATGCCCTCTGCATAAGCACCCTTTTATTCTATCTTTCTCCAGCCATGGCAGCTACAGTTTTCAATACCGACTCTATCAATCAGGTTTATTCTCAGCTGTGGGGGTTGGCCGGACTGCTTATATGTCTGCGAATGCGTGGAAGAGCAAAATACACACTGTGGTCGATAACCCTCTTGCTTGCCATGCTAACCAAGGAGAATGGAATAATATGGGCATGGGTAACGCCTATGCTGGTCTATGGCATCTTCAGAAAAGATAAAAGTGAATTGAAAACCATGCTGTTATTGGGCACTTTCGTGGCATTTATATACTTGGCTGCTCGCTTTTCATTGTCTGGAGAGATTGTCTACACCGATTCTGCTTATGTGAATGATGGACTTTTAAGACATATACGAGGCTTTGTCATGCTTGTTGGCTATACATTCATTCCGTTAGATTATGTAAGCATCGTGTATGCTCCCAGTCGAAACTGGTGGATGGCAACATTCACACTCTTGCTGTTGCTGCCATTCCTTGTAATATTCATCAAATGCTTGTTTAAAAACTTTTCCTCTACCACATTCATTTTGTCGGCAGCCATACTGCTTTTGGCACTGCCCCATCTGCTCACCATTTTCTCTGCCCTTCATGCATACGCTGCACTATCAGCTGGCGCATGGCTAACAGCATCTATTATCCAGCACGAAACAAACCGCAAACGGCTCACAGCCTGCTTTGCCGGCTACGCTGCAGCCATGCTCATCACCACAGGGCACCATTGGCTGAAGTCGGTAGAGAGCGGAGAAACAGGCAAACACCTTGCAAAGGAAGTTGTGAGACAGAGCCATCGTCCGGCTTACAACGTTCTGCTCATCATGCAAGAAGATACATCACCCAAATACTCCTCTTTTTGTGCACAACCCGCCGATGCCTTCGGGTGGGGAAGAGCCGTTTGCACGGAAACCCACTACAAATGGCCCGAACATATCACAGAAATAATTGTTCCCACTGGGCAGTGGAACAAAAGAATTTCTGAACTTACCGCAGGTTCTCTCCCTAAAGACTACGATGCTGTTTGGATTCAAAAGGGCAAAACAATAACCGTGTTGGAAAAATAATGATCAAACTCGAAAGCATGAACAATAACTATCTGATATACTATATGCAAACCGTAGGCATTATTCTTGTGGTGCTCGGACATTCGTTTTATCAGAACATGTTCAATCCACTGGTACATTGGATATATAGTTTTCACATGCCACTCTTCTTCTTTATATCGGGCTATCTGCTGCAATATACGGCCCGTGGCCCACTTCATCGGCTAAACTTATGGGGATGCGATGGTTTTATATGGAAGAAAGCCTACCGCCTGCTGTTTCCGTATGTTATCATCAGCACACTGTTTTTCATTCCAAAAATTTGTGTGAACCAGCTTGCAGCCCGCCCTGTCGATGCGTCATGTCAGGGCTATGCCAATATGCTGCTTCTGCCCTATAGCAACGTTATTGGCTCTTTTTGGTTTCTGCCAACGCTATTTGGCATCTTCATGGTTGCAATGGCTGTTATCAGACTTTCACACATATTGCTGAAAGAAAAAGAAATACATCCACTGGTTGTTATTGCAGCACTCTTGGCAATAAACATGTTCATCCCCATCAACAAGCTGTCGGTTTTAAACTTGAGCGGTATAGCCCACTTTATGCTCTACTTTGCCACAGGCTTTTACTTTTGTCGCTATCAAGCAGAAAAAATAATTGAAAAACAGGCATGGTGGATAGCACCGCTAACCCTTGTTCTTTCTTTCCTCTGTTTTTTACCAGAAGCAAACAAAAGCATGCTTGCATTCAACGGTATTCTTATGACAACCTGTTTTGGCATGCTTTATGAGCAGTACCGCCTGAGGTTTCTTCATCACCTCTATGGTGCCACCTACACCATCTATTTGCTATCGTTCATTCCACAGTTTGCCGTCAACCAGCTGTTGCTTCACTTTGTGGAACTGCCTTGGCAAATAACATCACTGCTTGCTTTTGTTTTGGGCATCTACATACCTTATTACATTCATAGGGCCATGCATCGCTACTGCGAGAATCCGTTGATGAAACTATTAACCTTCATCACAGGGCAACAGTCATTTCAAACCAAAACAAAGGCGTAGCCAACGGAACGAACAACGCTCCACCACCTTTGCAACCAAAACAGGCAGAAAGATTCCTGCCAACACATTCAGCACATAGAACAAAGGAAACAAGGTTTCGCTGTAGAACAAGCGCTTCCAAAGTATCAACTCTACAAAAGCCTGAAAAATCATCGACATCAAGTATATTTGGAATATATACTCGCTGAAACTGCCAAACAAGCCTGGCAAACGGCGTGCCACCAGCATACAGGCAGAGCACATCATAAGAATGCCTGATAATGATGTAAGCAAAGATATGTCTTGCCAGTATGAAAAGGCATAGCATGCTGCAAGCATGAAAAACGCAAGGGCGTGGTTGAGATACTGCTGCATGTTATACTTGAAAAAGAAGATGCCCGCGAAGAAGAAAACAAGATAGCGGTTGAGGGTGAAAATATAAAAATAGTTCCGTGGGGCCAACAACGTGAAGTCGGCAAAATATAATGCAGCACTGAATATGAAAAACAACAACATGCGCCAATGTTTTTCACACAGCCACCGAAAAAGCGGATAAAGCAGCATGAGTTGAGACAGTGTGGCAAGAAACCAAAATGGTGCCGAGGCATGACCCTCGAAAACAACAAACGATTCTAAATAATCGGTAACGGAAGCATGCACTGGTGATTTTACAAATGCTCCCAACAACAACTTAAAAACGTAGTAAAAGGTGACAAAGAAAAAAAACGGAACTAAAATGCGCTGTGCCTTGTCGATATATAACTTGCCAACCGGCCACTCCTTTCTGATTCTACTCAAATACAGCAACCCTCCTGAAATGAAAATAAACAAGGGCACACGCAACGGATTGAACGGGAAAGAAACCATCTCGCAAAAGGGATGATTCTCTCCCGTAGAAAGGTTAACGAGTTGCACATGGAACATCACAATTAATGTAATGTTCAAACCTCGCAAAACAGATAGCCAGCCTATTCTATGCATCTGTCTTCAGCTTAGCTCCAGCATGCGGTGTATGCTCTTCACAGCCTGCTCAGCTACTGCGGGGTCTACATCCACCGAGGGCGACTCGTTGCGCAGACAGTTATAGATTTTTTCCAGCGTGTTCATTTTCATAAACTCACATTCGTTGCAGTGGCAGCCCACACCCCCCTCGCTCACGGCAGGCGGAACGGGATAGAACTGCTGTGCCGGACAGGTGCGCTGCATCTCGTGCAGAATGCCGCTCTCGGTGGCCACAATAAACTCTTTCTGCTCAGGATGCTCCTGTGCATACTTCAGCATCACGGCTGTGCTGCCCACCACATCGGCTGCGGCCAACACCGGGCCTTTACACTCCAAATGAGCCATCACCACAGCCTCGGGGTGCTCGCGCTTGAGTTGCAGAATCTCTTCCACCGAGAAACGCTCGTGAACGTGGCAGCCGCCGTTCCAGAGAAGCATCTCACGGCCCGTCACCGAATTGATGTAGCTGCCCAGGTTGTAGTCGGGCCCGAAGATGATTTTCTCGTCTTGCGGAAACGAATCAATAATTTTCTTGGCATTACCGCTGGTAACCACCACATCGGTGAGCGCTTTCACGGCAGCGGTGGTGTTCACATAGCTCACCACCTTATAGCCCGGGTGTTCGGCCTTGAACTTTGCCAGGTCTTCAGCCCGGCACGAGTCGGCAAGCGAGCAGCCCGCCTTCAGGTCGGGCACCAGCACCAGCTTCTCGGGCGAGAGAATCTTGCACGTTTCGGCCATGAAGTGAACGCCACACATCACAATGATGCTGGCATCGGTTTGTGCAGCCTTTCGCGCCAATGCCAACGAGTCGCCAATGAAGTCGGCCACGTCTTGCACATCACCAACGGTATAGTAGTGAGCCAGAATAACGGCATTCTTTTCTTCACATAGGCGGCGAATCTCGCTGCAGAGGGTTTTTTTGTCGGTTTTCAACATAACATTATAATATTCTCTTATTTTATTTTTTATTTAAAAAGAAATGAAGATGATGATGTGGCGTGGATAAGTTGAAAACTTCCCGGCCATTTATTTGCTCAAGAAGTTGTTAACTTGAGAAAATCTGTTACCCACAACCCGTGTGAGTATCTTCCAGCTGAATTTCAGCCTTATAGCCACTTTTTCCACAATTTCCTTTTCCGGTGCAAAATTAATAAGTTTATATCTTTTTTCGGTAGATATTGGTGGAAAACTTGTATAAAACTTGGGAAAAAGTGGTTTGTTTTGCACATACCCACAGTGGGCGTTGGCGGGGGTGTGGATAAAATGCGAGTTTTCCACAAGTTTTTCCACAACCAAAACCCTATCTTTTATGGTGAAAGGCTTTGTGTATAAGCCTTTTTTTTGTACTTTTGTAAGCTTAAAAACAAATAGAACAAATGGCAACAAAAGAGAAAGGGCTCACACCCATGATGAAGCAGTTCTTCGACCTGAAAGCGAAGCACCCCGATGCACTGCTGCTTTTTCGTTGTGGTGACTTCTACGAAACCTATTGCGACGATGCCGTTACGGCATCGCAAATACTGGGCATCACACTCACCAAGCGCAACAACGGGGCGGGTGTGAAGGGCGACGAAATGGCCGGTTTTCCACACCATGCCCTCGACTCTTATCTGCCCAAGCTCATCAGGGCCGGCAAGCGTGTTGCCATTTGCGACCAGCTCGAAGACCCAAAGCTTACCAAGAAACTGGTGAAGCGGGGCATCACTGAATTGGTAACACCGGGCGTGGCCATGAGCGACAATGTGCTTAACTATAAAGAAAACAACTTTCTGGCTGCGGTTCACTTCGGGCGCACGGCCTGCGGGGTGTCGTTCTTAGATATTTCAACCGGCGAGTTTCTAACCGGTGAGGGCAGCTACGACTATGTTGAAAAGCTCTTGGGCAACTTCCAACCCAAAGAGGTGCTCTTCGAACGCAGTCATAAGGCCGACTTCGAAAGATACTTCGGTTCGCGTTTCTGCACCTTTGAAATGGAAGAATGGGTGTTCACCGAACAAACGGCAAGGCAGAAACTGCTCAAGCACTTTGGCACCAAGTCGCTGAAAGGGTTCGGTGTAGACCACCTGCACAACGGGGTGGTGGCCAGCGGAGCCATCATGCAATACTTGGAAACCACCCTGCACACCCAGATTGGGCATGTGACCCACCTTTCGCGCATCGAGGAAGAACGCTATGTGAGGCTCGACAAGTTCACCATTCGTTCGCTCGAACTGATTCAGGCCATGCAAGACGATGGGGTGTCGCTGCTCAACGTCATCGACCGCACCTCTACCCCCATGGGAGGGCGCATGCTGCACCGGTGGATGGTGTTCCCCCTGAAAGATGCCGAACGCATTGAGCGCAGGCTCAATGTGGTAGACTATTTCTTCCGCGACCCTGCCTTCCGCTATGTCATCGACGAGCAGCTGCAGCTGGTGGGCGACTTGGAGCGCATCATCTCGCGTGTGGCTGTGGGGCGTGTGTCGCCGCGCGAAGTGGTGGCACTGAAAACGGCGCTGCAAGCCATAGAACCCATCAAAAAGGCTTGCATGGAGGCTTCGGAAGAATCGTTGCGCAAAATAGGCGAACGGCTGAGCCTGTGCGAGGAAATTCGCGACCGCATAGAAAAGGAAATGCAACCCGAACCACCGCAGCTGGTGAGCAAGGGAAATGTGATTGCCCGTGGCTATAGTCAGGAACTCGACGAACTGCGCGACATCTCCAGCAACGGGCGCGGCTACCTGCTGCAAATTCAGGAACGCGAAGCGCAGCAAACGGGCATTGCCTCGCTGAAGGTGGGCTACAACAACGTGTTTGGCTACTACCTGGAGGTGCGCAACACCTATAAGAACATGGTGCCGCCCGAATGGGTGCGCAAGCAAACACTGGCTCAGGCCGAAAGATACATCACCCAGGAGCTGAAGGAATATGAAGAGAAAATTCTGGGGGCCGACGAAAAGATTCTCTCCATGGAAGAAAGGCTCTTTGCCGAACTGGTAACGGCCATTCAAGCTTTCATCTCAGAGATTCAGGTAAACGCCAGTGTGCTGGCACAGATCGACTGTTTGCTCTCGTTTGCAAAAACGGCCGAAGAGCACCGCTATGTGCGGCCGGTTATCAGCGACGAGTGCATCATCGACATCCACCAGGGGCGCCACCCGGTTATAGAAACCCAACTGCCACTGGGCGAACAGTATGTGCCCAACGATATTCTGCTCGACAACAAACGACAGCAAATTATCATCATCACCGGACCCAACATGGCGGGTAAGTCGGCGCTGCTTCGTCAAACGGCACTCATCACCCTGCTGGCACAGATAGGCTGTTTCGTGCCTGCCGAGAGTGCCACCATAGGTATCGTTGACAAAATATTCACCCGTGTGGGAGCATCAGACAACATATCGTTGGGCGAGTCTACATTCATGGTGGAGATGACGGAGGCAGCGAACATATTAAATAATGTAACACCGCGCTCGCTGGTGCTCTTCGACGAACTGGGCCGCGGCACGTCAACCTACGACGGCATCTCCATTGCATGGGCCATTGTGGAACATCTGCACGAAAACCCCAAGGCGCAGGCGCGAACACTCTTTGCCACGCACTACCACGAGCTGAACGACATGGAGCGTTCTTTCTCGCGCATTAAAAACTACAACGTTTCGGTGAAAGAAATGAACGGAAAGGTGATATTCCTGCGCCGACTGGAACGGGGCGGCAGCGAACATTCGTTCGGTATTCATGTGGCTCAGATTGCGGGCATGCCCAAGTCGATAGTGAAACGGGCCAACGTCATTCTGCACCAGCTTGAGGGAAAAGAGGCCAATGGGGGTAAGGGCACGGCCGTGGTTCCCAGTGTTCAGCCGGCAGCCGCCGGCGGAACGTTGCCACAGAAAGAGTCGCCGCTCTCTTCGCCCCGCGAGGGCATGCAGCTCTCGTTCTTCCAACTCGACGACCCTGTGCTCGAACAGGTGCGCGACGAGATTCTCACGCTCGACATCAATAACCTCACTCCCGTGGAGGCGCTCAACAAACTAAACGAAATTAAAAAGATTGTGAAGGGCGGGAGAAGCTAAGGCGCTTCGCTATGCGCTACGCTAAATGATAAATGAGGCGCTTCGCTATGCGCTACGCTAAATGATAAATGAGGCGCTTCGCTATGCGCTACGCTAAATGATAAATGATAAATGAGGCGCTTCGCTATGCGCTACGCTAAATGAT
>CACXFT010000101.1 GCA_902767045.1 uncultured Prevotellaceae bacterium
CCTGGCGAGACCGTCTCGTTTGAAATCACGGTCGATGTGGCAGGGGGCACCTACAGCGGCTTCCAGTTCCAAATGCAGTTCCCCTCAGAAGGCTTTGCCACGACAGGAACGACGGTTTCTGCCGCATGGGATGGCGGCAGCCTTTCCGTAGGTGATTTGGTCAGTGGCGCAGCCAACGGCTCTGCCTTCTCAAGCTCCGACACTGCCATCCCCGACGGTGAGCAGGTCATCGGCTCCGTCAGATTCACGGTCGGCGAAGGTGTCGCCGTGGGCAGTTACGACGTGACAATCAGTGGCTTCGACTTCCTCGACGGCACGAACTACACGCACACTGAAGACGTGACCTTCAAGGTGAACGTGGTGAGTGCCCATACGGTGGTGCTCGACGAGAACTCGACCGTAGCCCCCGAAGCAGCCGAGGGCGTGAATGTTCGTGTCAAGCGCACCATCAAGGCCAACCAGTGGAGCACGATTGTACTGCCGTTTGAAATGACGGAGGAACAGACGAAGGTAGCCTTTGGTGCTGACGTGCAGATAGCCGACTTCATAGACTATGACACAACGGAGGACGGAGATGGGAACACGATTGGCATACATGTGAATTTCAGTAGTGTGACGGCGATGGAGGCCAACCACCCGTATATCATCAAGGTGACGACCGCCGTGACGGAGTTCTCTGCCGAGGATGTCACCATAGATCCCGAGGAAAGCCCCGTGGTGGAATACGACAACGGACTGACGGGCAAGAAGCGTAAGGTGTTTGGAACCTTTGCCGGCACCTACGTAGCAGATTTCGATTTCTATAACGATGCAGCCTATTATCCCCTCTTCCTAAGCGGCAACAAATTCTACTATGCTACGGAGAATACGCAACACATGAAAGCCTTCCGTGGTTACTTCGATTTCGTTGACAATCTGCCGGAGGCAGAAGAGGCGGCCTCGCGTATTGTGCTGACGTTTGGTGAAACGAACTCCATTCGTGGAATCAGCAACGCACAATCGGTGATGGGGAATGACGGTTACTACTCTCTCGACGGACGTAAGTTCTCGTCAAAGCCGACCATGCGTGGTGTTTACATCAAGAACGGAAAGAAGTTGATAGTAAGATAGGAGCAATGAAAACTATGAAGAAAGATTATATGCAGCCCTCGCTACGCGTGAAGGGCGTGATGACGGAAAGTCTGTTGGTTGGTGTCTCTGCTGAGGTACAAGGCATTCAATATGGTGGCGTGGACACGGAGGGCGACAAGGAAGTCGATGCCCGAGAACTCTATATAAGTCCACAGAGTGTATGGGACGATTAAACAATGGGGACAAGGCAAAGAGGGTGTGTTTCAACGCATCCTCTTTCTGTTTTAGTGCCATTGTCTGGCTGAAATCCCACTCGGTGAATAGTTTTCGAAACAGGAGAAAGATCTTGGGGAAACTTGTAGGGGAGACAAAAATTCTGTAATTTTGCAGTCGAAAACAAAGAACTTATGGCACACGTATTAGACAAGTTTAGCTATTGCCCCGTCTGTGGGAGCCGACACTTTACAGAGAACGACGAGAAGAGCAAACGTTGCACCAGCTGCGGGTTTGTTTATTACCTGAACCCGAGTGCCGCCACGGTGGCCCTGATTGAAAACGAGCGCGGCGAACTCTTGGTGGTGCGCCGCGGCAAGGAG
The DNA here is from genome assembly GCA_902767045.1 of uncultured Prevotellaceae bacterium. GTDB lineage: Bacteria > Bacteroidota > Bacteroidia > Bacteroidales > Bacteroidaceae > Prevotella. The sequence continues at coordinate 1,668 of CACXFT010000101.1, forward strand.
CCTGCCAAGGGCACCCTGGACCTGCCGGGAGGCTTCAGCGACATGGAAGAAACCAGCGAAGAGGGTGTGGCCCGCGAGGTGATGGAAGAAACCGGACTGCGGGTGGAGCATGTGGAGTTTCTCTTTTCGCTGCCCAACCGCTATGAGTACAGCGGACTCACAATACCCACGATGGACATGTTCTTCCGCTGCACCGTTGCCGACACATCCCACCTGCATGCCATGGACGATGCCGCAGCAGCCATGTGGATTAAAAAAGAAGACATCAATCCGAACGACTTCGGACTGATGTCTATACGCAAGGGAGTGGCCAGGTATCTTGCGGCCAACAACCTGTGAAACTATTTCTTTGTCTGATAATGCTTGAGACCTTTCTGCACGGTTTTCACCAGCGACTCGGATGAGAAGGTAGCGCCACTCACGGCATCCACTTTCATGGTAGCCGCCTTGTCGACGGTCTTTCCCTTGAACTTTTCGAGCACCTTTTTGGCTCGGGCAAAATACTGGGGTTCTTCCTGGTTGGGCAGAGCCTCCACCTTTTCAATCTTATTGTTCCTGATGTGAATTTTCACATGGGTGCTGCCGTTGTAGCCCACCACCCCTTTCACAATGGTCTTGGTGTTGATCACCACCTTGTTGCCCTGCCGCGTGATGGCACCGTCGCCAGCCACGGCACTGGTGAGCACCATGGTGCCCACAACCAAAAGAGTCGAAATAATTATCTTCTTCATTGTTTTCTTTTTATATTAATAATGTTTATACCTTATTATATTATATATAAGACGCGAAAGCGAAGGCAAAGTTAAGGCATGTACAAAAAAAAAGGATCTCCGCCGAGATCCAACCTTTTGTTAACCTTAAATCTAATACCATGAAAAACACATTGCAAATGTAGGCATAATAATAATAACCCGCAAGCTTTTCTAAGGAAAAACTTGCGGGTTGAAAGTTTTCTTGATTTAAATCAAGTGAAATGTTTTTTATTTCACCTTTACATATTCCGTTCCCGAGAGGAAGATACTTCCATTTCTATACTCCATCTCGTAATGCACTTGCGTTCCTGTGGTAACAATTTTATTTCCTTGCACAACATACTTGAGAATGTCGCGTGGGTCGGGATCCATCCAGTAATAGACCTTATAGGATGTACGATCCACATAGAACGACTCTGTTTTATATGCAAACAGCTCAGGGTCTGAATCGTGGGGGTCTTCGTTCAGGAATATAAAGTCGCGCAACAGGTATATGGTGCTACCGTCAACAATTCGTATGGAGAGCAAGTTGCGATACCTGTTGGCAACATCGTTCCACCACGACTCTATGCCATTGCCGGAATCAACAAGCCCGACAAAGTCGTTATGCGCATTGGGGTAGGCACAACTGTAATAACCCACCATGGCAGAAGTGCCAGCGGTGGAAGAATCATCGCTGCCAATGTCGTCGATGGTTACACGGGCTCCTTCGTCCCATCCCACAGGCGAATTGTTCTGGAAAGTGATGCGGAGGGTTTCCTGATAGTCTTTGTTTGTTCTCACATCGATGACCATCAGGTTTCCTGAAATGGTGAAGGAGCAGTCGCTCTCCCCGAGGTCGTACCGATAGTTCCCCTCGTCGGAAGCGAAGCCACGCCCATAAACATGCACATGCACATACTTGGTGTTGTGGAACTCCAGTTCATAGGTTTTCTCTTCACTGTCCACCCCATACCTGCCTTGGGTTTTGTAGAAACTGCGCCCCACCACTTTAGTCATGTCGATGGCACCGGCCGAACTGCCACCATCGTTACCGTCGTTGCTGTCGTCACTACTACATGCAGAGAGTGAAGCTGAAAGAAATGCGGTTAGCACCAGGCCAACCATACTCCAAAAGAAATGTTTTTTCATCGTTTTATTGTTTTAGTTGATATTATGTATATATATAAATAATGTGTGTATCACAAGCTATCAGCATTGTTGTTGAGCACCACCACTCCCTGTTGTTTCTTTCCGTCCATGAGTATTTTGAGTGGCTGGCTGAAGCGCACATGGCGCACGAAGCGGGTTTCCTCAACGGCCGGCATGGCATCGAGCAAGTCTTTGCGGAATGTGTCGTCGATGCCGATGTTGAAATAGCCCACGCCAAAGGATGTGAGGTTTTGGAAGAAGTGGGTGCCCTGCGAGGGGTCTACGCGATAGTTCTTCAGTGCAACCTCGGCAATGACTCTGGCTGCCGATATGTGGGGCCACTTCACGGGAATGCCCAACCAGGGGTCGCTGGAGCCCCACCGCCCCGGTCCGCACAGCACATAGCCACGGCCCTCTTCAAGGAACCGACTGTTCATGCGGTCTATCTCGTCGGCAATGGCCGGATTGTTCACGGCCGAGAAGTCGTCGTCGGTTTTCACATACACCACATCCTGCACATCCTCGCTAATGCCATGGCCGAGCGAGTTGGACGAGCGCAGCAGACAATGTTCATCGGGTATGGCCGCCACGTCTTCGTCGAGCATCTGCTTAGAGTCTACGATGGGTCTAATCTGCAGCAAATAGAACTCTCCCGTTCGGTTCTCGTTCAGGTTGCAGGCAAATTCAATCTCCACCGGTCGGCGCATGGCCTCGGCTCCGGCTTTCATGGAGAGTTGCAGCAGTTCGGGCAATGGGAACACCCCCTGCTGCAGCACTCCGCTGAAGGTGATAACCTTTCGACCACCCTCGTAGATGCCGTCGCGGATTACCTGGTCGTAGGGGTCGTAGGTAGAAGCGATATACTGCAAGGGCGAATGTCCCTTCACGGAGCGGTCGCGGTCGGCCTCCTTCACCTTCAGTTTCAGAATGTTGAACCCATCATCTACTTTAAAGTCGCTGCCCACATGTTCGGTGTCGAGCGCATAGAAGCGTGTTTGGGTTTCGCGCAGAGCCGTTTCCATTTCGCTGGTTTGCAGCACCTGGTGCGGGTGATAGGGCGAAACGCGCAGGGCCTGTCCGCCGTCCACGATATACTTTCCCAGTCCCAGTGCGAGCGAGGCAATGCCCTCTTCGGCCAGTTCGTCGCCGATAGGATAATAGTTGAGCGAGCGCAGCACCCCGCTGAAGTTGGGATAGTAGTGTGTGCCATATTGCTTGCCCACCACCTCCTGCAGGATTACCGCCATTTTCTCTTGGTCGATGACATTGCTTGTGGCCGTCATGTAGGCTTTCGAGTCTTTATAGAACACCGATGCATAGACACTCTTGATGGCGGCAGCCAGCATTTGCAGCATGGCATACTTGTCGTCGAGCCACGGAATCATGTAGGTAGAGTAGATGCCGGCAAAGGGTTGGTAGTGTGCATCTTCCAACAGACTCGACGAGCGAATGGCAATGGGGGCGTGTGTGGCATCGAAGAACGCGAAGAAGTCTTCGATGAGGTTGTCGGGCAACTGCGCGTGCAGGAAGTGGCGCAGGATGTCTTCGTCCGTGGCATCGCTCAGTGCCACGGGGTAGAGGTTGTTTTGTTCCATGAACTGGTCGAAGAGGTCGGTGCAGAGCACCACGGTCTTCGGAATTTGCACCTTCACCCCCGGGAACTGGTTGAAGGCCGCAGTGCGCTTGACCACGCTGTCGAGGAAGGCCAGTCCCCTACCCTTTCCGCCGAGCGAGCCTTCGCCAATGCGTGCGAAGTGCGAGAAGCGGTCGAACTTCTGGCGGTCGAACACTGCCACAATGCCAATGTTCTTCATGTGGCGGTATTGCACAATGGCATCGAAGATGATTTGGCGGTGGGCATCCACATCCTGCAGCTTGTGCCACGTTACCTGTTTGAGGAATGCCGACACGGGGAAGATGGCCCTTGCCGTGAGCCATCGGCTCATGTGGTTGCGCGAGATGTGGTAGAGCATGGAGTCGCGCGGAATCTTGAAGATGTTGTCTTGCAGGTCTTTCAAACTGCGTATGCGCATAATCTCGGCCTTGGTGTTGGGGTCGCGGAAGATGAAGTCGCCAAAGCCCATGTGTTCTTCCAGGATGTGGCGCAGGTCGATGCTCATCTTCTTCGAGTTCTTGTCTACGAAGCGGAACCCTTCAGCCTCAGCCACTTCACGGTTTTCGCTCTCCGAGCTTTCCATAATGAGCGGCACATACTCGTCGTGCTGCCTTATTGCTCTGAGCAGTTGCATGCCCGCGTCGGCCACCTTGTCGCCCCCTTTGGGGAAGCGCGCATCGCTGATAACGCCCAGCACATTGTTAGAATAGCGCTGGTAGATGTCCCATGCCTCTTCGTAGCTGCGAGCGAGCAACACCTTGGGCCGCCCGCGCATGCGCAGTGTAGCCGCATGGCGGTTCAGCGCCTCGGTAGAGAAGCGCTGGCTCTGCACGAGCAGATAGTTATAGAGATTGGGCAGTATGCTCGAATAGAAACGGATGGAGTCTTCAACAAGCAGGATGAGCTGTACGCCCGCCTGCTCGATGTCGTGCTCCAGGTTCATGCGGTCTTCGATGAGCTTGATGATGGAGAGAATGAGGTTGGTGTTTCCTAACCAGCAGAACACATAGTCGAAGATGGAGAGGTCTTCGTCTTGCATGCGCCGGGTGATGCCATGTGAGAAAGGTGTGAGCACCACGCAGCGCACATCGGGATGTTCTTCTTTCACCTGTCTGGCCACCGAGAAGGCATCGTTGTCGGCATTACCCGGCATGCAGATAACCAGGTCTACGTTCAGTCCGGCCATCACCTTTCGTGCCTCTTCGATGGTGCTCACCTGCGTGAACGTGGGCGGGTAGCGCAGTCCCAGTTCCATATACTCGTTGTATATTTTCTCTTCCACGCGTCCGTCGTCCTCAAGCATGAAGGCATCATAGGGGTTGGCCACAATGAGCACGTTGTAGATGCGGCGCAGCATCAGGTTCACGAAAGTAACGTCTTTGAGCAGAAACTTGTTCCACTCTTGCGGAATGTTGTTCTCCATTCGGTTTCTATTCTAACTGTTTTTCAGCAAGGTTTATTCGTCCATTTGAAAGAGTGGGTCTTCAGGCATCACCATGAGCGGTTTCTGTTCATACTCGCGCAGCAGTGTTTCGGGCACATACTGTTTGTCTACCACCAGGCGGAACATATATTCACGGAACCAGCGGTCGGTCATCACCAGGCAGCCGTTCACTCCGTTGGTGGGTCCCCATGAGTTTTCCACCTTCCATTTCAGCGGCGTGCCGTCGGCAGCGAGGTCTACGGCAGTGAGCGTCATGGCATGTGTCGACCCGCTGTCGAAGGTCATAATGCGCTGTGCCTTGTTCATGGGGAAGTTGGTTGAGAAGAGTGTGGCATAGTCGAAGTTCTCGGTGTCGAGGAATCCGCGTTTGCGGTCGAATTGCTTACCCACATCATACGAGCTGTACATCTTGCGCCCGTCTTTGAGTGAAGCTATGGCCAGCTGCTCTATTTCTTCCATCGGCAGGTTCAGGTATTTCCAGTTGTGTCCGTCGTAGGTATGGCGGTCCAGTTCCACTTCGTAGGTTTTGTGATAGGGCCGGCGTGGGTCGTTCATCACCATGATGAAAGAGCCGTTGAGCTGGTTGCCCACCGTGGCCTGATAGAACTCGCGGGGTGTGTACTGCCGTGGTTCGCCCTTGACTTTTCCGTCTTTGTCGGTGAAGGCATAGGTGAAGTTTTGCACGGGTTCGCCCAGGGTTAGGCACAGCATGTTATAAACGGTGCCCAGCATTTCGGCTTTGCGTTTCTGCAGGTCGGCTTTCTTGCGTTTGTCGGCAACCATCTGCCTCAGCTCGAGTCCAAACTCGCGCAGTTTCGATGCCACTAAGCGTGCCATGCGCGAAGTGTTTTCGGCCGAATAGGTTTCGGGCACCACGCTCTTGGGCACCAGTCCGTATTTCTCGGCCAGGTCGGCCACGCCGCAGAAGGTTCCCCCGTCGTTGACCGGGCTCTTGAAGAAGAACTGCACGCGCAGGTCGTCGATGGGTTTGTCGGCACAGTCTATCACGCCCTGGAGCATGAGGTTGGCTTTTTCAAGCTGGTCGTAGAAGAAGAGATGGTCGTGTGAGAACTCCACGGCAAGCGTATCCTGGTGTTGCTTGGCGAAGTTAGCCCTGAGCACGTTCAGTCCGGAGAACATCCAACAGCGTCCGCTCTGCTTTTGGTCGTGAATGCTTTGTTTGGGAGTTTCCACCGAGAAATGGGTGTCGAAGGGACCTTGGTTCTGAAAGTTCTTGGCCAGGTCGTCGATGGCGTTCGATGCCAGTGCGTTGAAGAGCGCCCGGTTAGCGGGCTGTGCACTTTGCTGTTGTCTCATTTGCTGGAGCATCTGCTCTGAGATGCCTCCGTCTTTGGTTTGTGCCGTGGCCACTGCACACAACAGCACGGCAGCCGAAAAAAGAATGTTACGCTTGTTCATGTTACTTATAACTTATTACTTATAACTTATTACTTCTTCTCCCGCCGTGGGAAGACTGCTCTTCACGCCAATGTTTATCTTTCCGCTTTTAGGGGTAGAGCGCACCACCAGCATGGCGCGTCCCTTCCATGTGGTTACTTTTGGCGAGGTGTATGGTTCAAAGTCTTTCATGTTGGCAGAGCCAAAAGCCAATAGTTTTCCTTGTCCTTTTACGAAAGCTTCGCAGGGTATGGCAGCATTCGGGCACACATTTCCCCGGTTGTCCACCACCTCCACGGTAACGAACGTCAGGTCTTGCCCGTCGGCCTTCATCTTTTTCTTATCGGCCGAGAGCCGCAGACGTGCGGGTTCGCCGGCTGTGCAAAGCTTCACGCTCTTGTTTCCCGCTTCGGCCCTCAGTGTTCCGCTCTGGTAAGGTAGTTGAAAAACGGCCTTGTATTGTGTTTCTCTATCTACCTTCTTTTTTCCAATCAGACTGCCGTTCAAATAGAGGGTCACTTCCGGTTCTTTCGTATACACTTCCACCTCAATGGGTTTTCCTTCCCATCCCGGCCATGTCCACGACTCCCAGGTGGGCCACACGCTCCACTGCGTTTCCCTGATGTTCCCGTAGTAGCCGTTGGGTTCTTTCACGGCCATATAAAGGCCGGGGGTGTTATTCCAGAGCATCTCCCGATAATGGCTAATGGGCTTGCGCCATCCCGTCACATCCACATCGCCGCAATAGGCTCCGTGCCAGTCGGGTTGCCCTCCTGCCACATAGTGCTCGCCCGGGCGCTCGCCTTCGTAGTAGTAGCGACCTATGCCCGACTCGCCCAGGTAGTCGAGCCCCGTCCAAACAATGTCGCCCACCACATAGGGGAAGTCGTTCACGCAGGCCCAGTTCTGGAAGGCATCGCGCGGATAGCTTTCCGTTTGCCACATCACGCGGCGCGGATCGCGCTGGTGGTCGGTGGCGTGCTTAAAGAGCATATAGTTATAGCCCACCACATCGAGTACCTCGGCGTGGGGGTCGTAAATCTCCCAGTCGCTGTCCCATGCGCAAAGAGCCTCTGTAACCGGACGTGTGCTGTCGGCTTCCAGCACGGCACGCTTCAGTTGCCGTGCGGTGGTAACCACACGAATGTCTTTGCGTTCTATCACCTCGTTGCCAATGCTCCAGCAGATTACGCTGGGATGGTTGCGGTCGCGCAGCACCAGGGCGTGAATATCCTCGCGGTAGCAAGAGTCGATGAGGGTGGAGTAGTCGTGAGGGTTCTTCGGTGAGCGCCAGCCGTCGAAGGCCTCATCAATCACGAGCATGCCAATGGAGTCGCAGGCATCGAGGAAAGCCCGGGTGGTGGGGTTGTGACTGGTGCGAATGAGGTTAAAGCCAGCGTCTTTCATCAGGCGCACCTTGCGCACCTCGGCCGCATCGAAGGCCATGGCACCCAGTATGCCATCGTCGTGATGCACACAGGCTCCGTTGATGAGCACAGGCTCGCCATTGAGCAGGAATCCGTTCTCGGCATCGAACGAAAACGAACGAATGCCATATCTTGCCTTCTGCCGGTCAACAACGGCATCTTCTTCTTTCAGTTCTACAGTTACCTCATAGAGATGCGGATTGTTCACCGACCACAGTTGGGGGTTCTCAACGGTGCAGGTAGTTGTAACACTTTTTGAACCATGTGCCGGCACCTTCACCATCAGGGGTTCATTGCGGTTAAACTCCAATTGCCCGCTGCTGATAGCCACAATTGCTGTGCGCTCTTTGTCCGACTCGTTTTGAACCGTCACCTCCATGTTTACCGTAGCTTTCTCGGCCGAGACCTGAGGTGTTGTCACGAAGATGCCATTCTCGGCAATGTGAAGGGCGGGCATTGTGAGCATCCACACATGACGATAGATGCCCGACCCCGAATACCACCGACAGTTTGGCTGTTCGCTGTTGTCAACTTTCACCACCACTTCGTTGGTTTGTTTCTCTCCTTTATATAAATAAGGTGTCATGTCTATGGTGAACGGTGTGTAGCCATAGCCATGCTGACCGGCTTTCTTCCCGTTCACAAACACTTCGGCTTTCTGATACACTCCCTCGAAGTGGAGCTTCACCATCTCAGCATCGGGTGTACTGAAACTTTTCCGATATTCTGCCTTGCCGGCATGATACCAGCCGCCACCTTCTCTGGTAGCTCCAGCCTGTGGGTCGGGGGCTGTAAAGATGTCCCAGTCGTGGGGCAAGTCAACTGTTGTGGTTTCTCCGTTGCGGGTAAACTGCCAGCCATTGTCAAAAAGCTGTCTGGTCTGTGCCATGGAGCCCATGCATGCACCAAGCACCATCGAAATAATCATCGCACGTTTCATAGCATCTATTTCGTATTTCTTTTCTCTTTAACCTTTTCTCTTTCACTTATTACTTATTACTTTCAAAGACTGAACGCATAGTAGTGATAGTCGTAGTAGAGAGTAGAAAGGAACTTCTCGTCATCCATTCCACGATTATCGATATGCAGCAACTGCCTGATTTTCTCGGCGAGCTTTTCCACGCGGTTGCTGTTCACCTGCCCAGCATCCACCACCGTACGGCGTATCACTTCCACCTGCCGGTCGGTGAGCTCAGCTGCTTCGGGATAGACGGGGGTGTAGTAGCGCGACGCATTGCGAAACTCATCGAGTGTAACGTGCACCTTCCGGTAGTCGTAGAGCTTCACCACCATGGTTCCGGCAGCCAGGTCGCCCAGCCGCTGATTGTTGCGGTTGAGAATCATCACCAGTGCTCCCACGCCACCAAATAGATACAGCTCGAGGGGCAAGAGCAGCCAGCGCAGCAACGAACTTCCCAACGAGGGTGACGAACCGTCGGCCTTCACCACCCGCATGCGCAACAGGTATTTTCCAAAGGTTTGCCCGTGGCAGAGGGTTTCGCAAATTGGCGAATAGAAAACGGCCGGCAACAGCAATCCCACCGCTGTCCACGCCAGCACCTTATCAGAGACAAATATGTTGAGGTAGGTCAAGAAATAGAAGAGTCCCCCTAAATATATGCTCAAAAGAACGGTGTCGATGACGCGTGCAAAGATGCGCTCGCCCACACTTGCGGGCGACTGGCTGATGCGCACAAACTGACCGGTTGTGATGGTTGATGTTGACATTTTTCTGCTTTTTCCGCTACAAAAGTAATAAAAAGTTAACACTTTCACTTGTTATGTAAAGAAAAAAATATAAATTTGCGCATTCTTTTACCAAACCGCACATGAAACAGCTTTTGTTCATACGCCATAACTTCGAAAAGTGGGAAGACATGGAGAAGGCCGTGGAAGACACGACCAGCCTCTCGCCCGACGAAACAGCCAATATGTATATCGAGCTGACGAGCGACCTTGCCTTTGCCCAAACCCACTATGCGGGGTCGCGCATCGAACTATACCTGAACCGATTGGCGGCGGCACTGCACAACGAGATTTACCGCAACAAGCGCGAGAAGTGGTCGCGGCTGATTACGTTCTGGACCCACGAACTGCCGCTCACACTCTACCAAGAGCGCCGCCTGTTGCTCTGCTCGCTCATCATCACACTGGTGAGTGCATTCATTGGGGCTGTTTCGCAATGGGCCGACCCGGAGTTCTGCCGCGTGATCTTAGGCGACAGCTATGTTGACATGACGCTCGAAAACATTAAAAACGGAACTCCCATGGCCGTTTATAACAGCGACGAAGAAAACGAAATGTTTCTCGCCATCACCTTCAACAACATCGGGGTTTCGTTCAAGGCTTTCGCCGCAGGACTGCTCACTTGCTTGGGAACAGGCTGCATCCTTTTCCAGAACGGCATCATGCTGGGGGCGTTCGAAACATTCTTTGCCCAGCACGAACTGTTCTGGGAGTCGGTGCTGGCAGTGTTCCTGCATGGCACCTTGGAAATCTCGGCCATCATCGTGGCCGGGGCTGCGGGCATTGCCTTGGGCAACGGCTTTGTGTTTCCCGGCACCTATCCCCGCCTCACAGCCTTCCGGCGCGGAGCCAAGCGGGGTTTGAAGATTGTGGTGGGCACCATGCCCATCTTCATCTTGGCTGCGTTCATAGAAGGTTTTGTAACTCGCCACACCGATATTGCCGACGAACTGAGAGCAGCCTTCATCCTGCTGTCGCTGGCTTTCGTGATATTCTACTTCGTGGTGTGGCCCCAAAAGGTATTCAACAACTCAACAAACATAAACAATCATGACTGAATTACGCTTCATTCCCCTTTACAAAGTGCGCACGTTTAGCGAAAAGCTGAACGACACCTTTGAATTCATCCGCCAAAACTGGCGCCTGCTTTTAAAGTATCTCACCTACATGGTGCTGCCCGTTGCCCTGGTGGGAGGCCTTTGCCAAGACGCGATTATGAAAAACAGCTTCGATGTTGTTTTCTCAAACGACTTGGATGCTGCCTTTGCCTTGCCCGTCAAAGTGGGTGGCTTCTATGCATGCTACATGCTGGCCGCTTTTCTCGCCACGCTCATTTGCTATTCGGTGATGCGACTCTACCAACAGCGCAAAGGCGACATGCAAGACATTGGTTGGCCTGAGATGCGCCACGAAATGTGGGTCAACTTCAAACGCATGTTCATTGCAAACCTGGCCATCACTTTTATGATGATGATGGCCCTTGGCGTGATGGTGCTTCTGAGTGCTGCAACAATGTGGTTCCTGCTTGTTACATTACCTGCCTTCGTTGCGTTTGTGCTGACGCTCACTTATGTAGTGCCCATCTATGTGTTCGAAGAACGAACGCTCACAGAATCTATCGCCGACTCCATGCGCATAGCATCGAAAACCATGGGAGGCATTATTGGCGTGGCCATTGTAATGGGTATTCTCACCTCCATCTTGAGCACCTTCATCGCCCTACCTTATTATATTATCCTCATGGTGAGAGCAGCCATGCTCTCATCAGCCGAGTCGGCTGCATCGAACCCACTCGTAGAAATACTGGGCTTCGTGTTCTCGGTCTTTTCCATCATGGGCATTTTGGCTGCTTCAATGACTATGATCTTTGCCATGAACTTCCAATATGGACACGCACTCGACAAAGAATATGGCTATTCGGTTGAAGATGACATCAAAGAGTTTGAAGAACTGTAAAACGACAAAAACCTTTCAACTACCCTAACAAGCATGAAGGCTGCTGCCATCACAGATACCATACAAATCAACCAAGAGGCACTGCGCCCCTGGACAGAGAATGCCGACTACGATTATAAGCGTGAACTGTTGCAGGTGCAGTCGAATGCCGACTCGTGGCTCGAAGAGCAGATTGGCCGACTCTTGCAAGAAATCTTTGGCAACGAAGTGGTGCAAGGCATTGAACCGAAACTCTACCTCGTGGGGGCCAGCATCATCTTCCTCACGGTAATTGCCTTTCTCATTCTGAAACGGCCGAAACTGTTTGTGCGCGACAAGAAGCTCGGCGACCTGCAGGCCGAAACCACCATCGACAACATCTATGGCATCGACTTCGAGGGTGCCATCAAGCAAGCACGCAACACGGGCAACTGGCGAGAGGCGGCCCGCCTGCTGTATTTGCAAACGCTGCGACAACTGACCGACAAGGGGCGCATCGACTGGAAAGAATATAAAACCGCCACGCAGTATGCACGCGAAATGCACAGCCGGCCGTTCTCGCTGCTCACCAACCACTTCCTGCGCATCCGCTACGGAAACTTCCCAGCCACCGAAACGCTCTGCAACGAAATGGCCGACCTGCAGGCACAGATAATCAGGAAAGGAGGTGTGGCATGAAAGGCACCACACTGCTCAAACTGGGCATGGTGGCTTTCATCGTGCTCGTGATAGTGGCAAAGATGCAAATGCCACGCTCGTTCAGATGGGCACCAACCTACAGCACACGCGACGGGCAACCTTTCGGCTGTCTGGTCTTCGACAGCGTGATGAAGCAAACGGTGAAGCAGGGCTACAGCGTGAGCAAACTCAAGCTGGAAGAGCTGCTGGCCGATTCAGCCGCACGCTCCGAAAAACGAGGTTTCCTGATCCTGAGCGATAATTATAGGATAGATTCAACCGAACTGAATAAAATTCGCACACTCACCGAACGGGGCAACATTGTGATGATTGCTACCGACCTGTGGTACTGCGACACCTTGATGCACTACCTTGACATTGAAACAAACTGGGCCAGCAACTTCAATATCGGCTTTATTAAACAAAGACACATATTTAATACGGCCAACTACACAGACACGCTCATCTGGAAAGCCGACAACAAACGAAAGGAAACGCGCCGGTATAGGGTGTTCAGCAAACTCATCTCACGCACCATATACCCAAGCACCGCAAAGAGAAAGTTTTACCGCCAGCGGCACTTCCTGGCCTACACGTTCGACTCCGACGGAAAGCAGAAGTACATGGCCGTGACCGACCACTGGGGGAGAGGCAAAATCATTGTCTCCTCCACACCGCTCTTCTTCACCAACTATGGCATTCTCGACTCCACCATCTGCCAATATAACTGCCGGATGATGGACGAGTTCGAAGGACTGCCCATCGTCAGACTGCATGCCTATGCCACCGACACCGACGAATTAGTCGCAGAGAGGTCGCCGCTGCGCTACTTCATCGCTCACCCTCCCCTGCGCTGGGCCTTGAACCTTACACTCCTGGGGGTGCTGCTCTTTATGACCTTTGGGGCGCGCCGCCGACAAAAGGCCATTCCCGTGGTGGAACCACCGGCCAACCGACAGCTGGAGTTTGTGCAACTCATTGGCACACTCTATCACCAACGACACGATAACCTCGACCTGGTGCGCAAAAAACAACTCTTCTTCAACGAAGAGGTGCGCCGACGAACGGACATCGACCTCGACAACGAAGCCGAAGCCGAACAAAACATAGCTCTGCTGGCCGAACGCTGCGCACTGCCCACCAACGAACTGAAAACGATGATTGAACAACTCAACCGCGGCCTCAACAGCGAACAAGCGCTCAACGACCGCGCAATGAAACAACTCATCGACAACATGAACAAAATTATTCAAGCATTATAAAACTCATGGAAGAAAGAATCAACCTGGAAAGCTTCGCCGCAAAAGCCGAACAGCTGCAACGAGAGATTGCTAAAATCATCGTAGGACAAGAAGAGGCTGTGAGCCTGGTGCTCACTGCCATACTTGCCGACGGGCATGTGCTGCTCGAAGGAGTGCCGGGGGTGGCCAAAACGCTGATGGCCCGACTGGTGAGCCGACTCATCGATGCACGCTTCTCGCGCGTGCAGTTCACACCCGACCTGATGCCCACCGATGTGCTCGGAACCACGGTGTTCAACATGAAAACATCGGCCTTCGACTTTCACCGCGGTCCGGTATTTGCCGACATCGTGCTCGTTGACGAAATAAACCGTGCACCGGCCAAGACACAGGCTGCACTATTCGAAGTGATGGAGGAACGACAGGCCACCATCGACGGCACCACCTACCGCATGAACGACCTCTACACCATCATTGCCACACAAAACCCCGTGGAGCAGGAAGGAACCTATAAACTGCCCGAAGCACAGCTCGACCGCTTCATGATGAAAGTGGAAATGGGATACCCCACCGTGGAACAGGAGGTGGAAATTCTGAGACGACACCAGCAACACCGAGCCTTCGTGCGACTCGACGGAGTGCAACCCGTGCTCACCATCGAGGAACTGCTCGGCATGCGAGAGATGATGAAACAAGTGGTGGTAGACGAATCGCTGCTGGGCTACATCGCACAGATTATTCAACAAACACGAACCTCAAAGATGGTCTACTTAGGGGCTTCGCCCCGTGCGGCCGTAGCCATGCTGCAGGCTTCAAAGGCCTACGCCCTGCTTGCCGGGCGCGACTTTGTATTGCCGGAAGACATCAAAACGGTGACTCCCGCCGTGCTGCAACACCGACTGACCCTCACCGCCGAGGCCGAAATGGAGGGATTCACATCGAAAAAGGTGGTGATGAGACTCATCGACAAGGTGGAAGTTCCGAAATAAAACATGTATATAACCCAACGTTTCTATATCATTCTCACCGCGCTGATTCTGCTTATTGGAAGCGGCTACTGGTTCTCACCGATGTTCAACATCGGCAGGGCATTGCTCGCCCTTTTCTTAGTGGCCGTGGTTGCCGATGCCACTCTGCTTTGGCACAAACGGGGCATCACTGCTTCGCGACGCTGTGCCGACCGCTTCTCGAACGGCGACAACAACCGCGTGCTCATCGACCTGGGCAGCAGCTATCCCTTCAGCCCAAAGCTCACCGTCACCGACGAAATTCCACATCAGTTTCAGCAACGCAACATCTGCTTCAAAGCGCAACCCAACAGCACACTCACCTATGAACTTCGCCCCACCCAGCGCGGGGTGTTCGCCTTTGGCCACATCAGGGTGTTCGCACGCTCGCCACTGGCCCTGCTGGAACGCCGCTTCACCTGCGGCGAGCCAAAAGAGGTGAAGGTGTACCCTTCGTATCTGATGCTGCACCAATATGAGCTGCTGGCCTTCAGCAACCGACTCAACGAAATGGGCATCAAGCGCATCAGACGAATCGGAAACAACACCGACTTTGAACAAATCAAAGACTATGTGCAGGGCGACGACTACCGAACCATCAACTGGCGAGCCACGGCACGGCGCTCACACCTGATGGTGAACGTATACCAGGACGAGAAGTCGCAACAGGTGTTCAACATCATCGACAAAGGACGAGTGATGCAGCAGGCCTTCCACAACCTTACCCTGCTCGACTATGCTATCAATGCCTCGCTGGTGCTCTCGTATGTGGCCATGCACAAAGACGACAAGGCCGGACTGGGCACCTTCTGCAACACGCTCGACTCGTTCCTCACGGCACAAAAAAGTCCGGGGCACATGCAAAACATCTTGGAAACACTCTACAACGTGAACACCGATTTCGGCGAAAGCGACTTCTCGGCACTCGTCGACGGCATCCGTCTGCACATCACCAAGCGCAGCCTCATCATCCTCTACACCAATTTCTCAGGCGAAGTGAGCATGCGCAGACAGCTGCCATACCTGAAACAACTGGCACGCCACCACCGCGTGCTGGTGGTGTTCTTTGCCGATGCCGAACTGAAAGACTATGCCGAACAACCCGCCAAGACAAGCGAAGACTACTACCGCCACGTGATTGCCGAAAAGTTCATCTACGAACAACGACTGGTGGTGAACACGCTCAAGCAAAACGGCATACTCTGTCTGCTCACCACCCCCGACCAACTCTCGGTGAACGTCATCAACAAATACCTGGAACTGAAAGCCAGGGGTATGGTTAATTGAGGTAATAGGTAAAAGGTAATAAGTAATAGGTAATAGGTAATAGGTGGTAGATGTTGGCAAACTGTTTAAAACTCTTAAATCGTAAGCTAATTTAGTGAATAAATAATAAATTGAAACATTTCTATACGAAAACATTTGCGTATGTCACAAAAAGTAACTACATTTGCCATGTGTTTTTCATAGTATTAGATTTAAGGTTAACAAGATCGGGCTCAGCGGAGCCCTTTTTTTTGCAACCCCTTTTTTTTGCTTGTAACGATATATATTTTATTTGAAAAATGTTTTTACAAATCATTTTTTTTAGTATCTTTGCGTTCAGATATTCGTTTCACCTTAAACAAACGTAGAATATGAAAAAGTATTTAGCAGAAATGGTTGGTACGTTCGTACTGACATTCTTGGGATGCGGCGCAGCCGTAGCCCTGGGTTGCGGAGCCGACACGGCTTCAATTGTTGGAACAGCCATCGCCTTCGGTTTGGCTGTAGTTGCCATGGCCTACACCATCGGCGGCATCTCCGGTTGTCACATCAATCCCGCCATCACGCTGGGGGTATTCCTCAACGGGGGCATCTCGGCCAAAGACTGTGGCATGTACATGCTCTTCCAGGTGATTGGTGCAGTGATTGCCGCAGCCGTGCTGGCCGGCATCGTTGCCACCGACCCCTCGCTGGTTATCACCACCGCCACGGGTGCCAATGCCTGCTCTTATGGCGTGGCGAACGGACTGATTGTTGAAATTGTGCTCACAGCCCTGTTTGTGCTTGTGGTGCTCGGCGCCACATCTAAAACCAACGGAGCCACCAACAACTTTGCAGGTCTGGCCATTGGTTTGAGCCTCATCCTCATCCACCTTGTGGGCATACACTTCACCGGCACCTCTGTGAACCCCGCTCGCTCCATTGGTCCGGCTCTCTTCGAAGGCGGACAGGCACTGGCCGATTTGTGGGTATTCATTGTTGGACCGCTCGTGGGCGGAGCCTTAGCTTCCTGCATTTGGAAAGCCATCAAACCCGAAGAATAAAAAAAAGCACAGTAACCCTTTGCCATACAAAAAGAAAATGTTAATTTTGCAAACGGAATATTCACCTATTTAAATTAACAAATAAAACAACTATGGTTAGTTACAAAGAATTAGGACTTGTGAACACCCGCGAGATGTTCGCACGCGCCATCAAGGGTGGTTATGCCATCCCCGCTTTCAACTTCAACAACATGGAGCAGCTGCAGGCCATCATCAAGGCTTCCAGCGACCTGAGGTCGCCTGTTATCCTGCAGGTTTCAAAAGGTGCCCGCAACTATGCCAACCAAACTCTGTTGCGCTACATGGCTCAGGGAGCTGTTGAGTATGCCAAGGAACTTGGCTGCGAACATCCCGAGATTGTGCTCCACCTCGACCACGGCGACAGCTTCGAGCTGTGCAAAGACTGCATCGACATGGGCTTCTCGTCGGTGATGTTCGACGGTTCAAGCCTTCCCTACGAAGAGAACATCCGCATTTCGCGCCAGGTTGTGGAATATGCCCACAAGTATGACGTGACCGTTGAGTGCGAGCTCGGCGTGCTGGCTGGTGTTGAAGACGAGGTGGCAGCTGCCGAAAGCCACTACACCAAGCCCGAAGAGGTTATCGACTTCGCTACCCGCACCGGCTGCGACTCGCTGGCTATCTCTATCGGTACCAGCCACGGTGCCTACAAGTTCACTCCCGAACAGTGCACCCGCGACCCGAAGACCGGCAAGCTCGTTCCCCCGCCATTGGCATTCGACGTGCTCGACGCCATCATGGAGAAACTGCCCGGATTCCCCATCGTGCTCCACGGCTCAAGCTCTGTTCCCCAGGA
>CACXFT010000102.1 GCA_902767045.1 uncultured Prevotellaceae bacterium
AGAGTGCATTCACTTGTTAGGGGTTGTGGTCCGGGGGTACTTCGCACCCCCGGTTACTGAAAGTGGACGCTTTCAGCGTCCGTCAGTCAACCGATGACCAAGGCCTGGTCAGCAGGTGACCAAAGGCTGGTCAGCCGATGACCAAGGGCTGGTCAGCAGGTGACCAAAGGCTGGTCAGCAGGTGACCAAAGGCTGGTCAGCAGGTGACCAAGGGCTGGTCTTATCGGACGGCGCCAACAAATAAACCCCGAAGGTTGTTGATTAACCTTCGGGGTTTATAAGCATTTGGCAGGTATTCTTTATTCCTTCACACGCTGCAGATAGCTGCCGTCGCGGGTGTCAACAAGCACCAGCTCACCTTCGTCGATGAACAGGGGCACGCGAATCTCCACACCTGTTTCAAGCGTGGCGGGCTTGAGCGAGTTGGTGGCGGTGTCGCCCTTGATGCCGGGTTCGCTGTGGGTGATGCGCAGTGTTGTTTTCACAGGCATTTCGGCATAGAGGATGGTGTTGGTGTCGGCATCGCTCACCACTTCCACAATGTCGCTCTCCTTCATGAAGTCTACACCGGTGATGAGGTCTTTGGCAATGGGCACCTGATCGAAAGTTTCCTGATTCATGAAGATATAGTCTTCGCCCTCCATGTAGAGGAACTGATAGGGACGGCGCTCAATGCGCACATCCTCAAGAGCCTCACCAATGTTGAAACGCTTTTCGAGCACGCGGCCGCTCACAACGTCCTTCAGGGTGGTGCGCATGATGGTGTTACCCTTACCCGGCTTCACATGCAGGAAGTCGATACACAAATACAGCTTGCCATCCATGCGGATGCAAGTGCCTTTCTTAATGTCTTGTGATTTAATCATTGTTATTTGTATTTTGAAATATTGATATTCAACGCTGAAATCTCAAAAATGCGGTGCAAAGGTACAACTATTTTATAAAAAAACAACCTTTTTAATACTAAATTTCTCTTAATTCTTTGTTATTTCGAAAATTATACGTAATTTTGCAGCCCGAATGAACAGGAACCATCAAGAACAATAACAATAAAAACAGATAAACAAAATGAAGAGAACATTTCAGCCGCACAATCGCCGCCGCGTGAACAAGCATGGTTTCCGCGAGCGCATGGCAACAAAGAATGGTCGTCGCGTGCTCGCATCTCGCCGCGCTAAAGGCCGCAAGAAGTTGACCGTTTCTGACGAGCACCACGGAAAATAACTCCTAAAGATGGGCTCGCCCGATGAGCTGCCCCAAAAAGAGGCAGATGCTCTGACGACGAAAAAACAGCAATATGCACTGCGCATGTTGCTGTTTTTTTGTGCCCGATTGCAATTTAACACTGCAACAGTCACGGCTTTTCAGGAATTTTATATAAATTTGCAAGTTGGAACAAACGAATAAGCAATGAATACATCCAATTTCTTCAGCAAACTGAAGAGCAAATACCTTTGGGGAAACCTTCTGGCTATGGCCATTACCGCTGTGGTGCTGGTTGTTGGCGTGAAGCTGGGACTTGATGTGTATACCCACCACGGCGAGTCGATAGAAATTCCAAACCTAAAGGGAAAGTCTGTTACGGAGGCAGAGCGAATACTCTCTGATTTAGACATGGTGGTGGAAGTAACCGACACCGGATATGTGAAGACGTTGCCGGCCGATGCCGTGCTGGAGCAATCGCCAGCTGCGGGGGCACGGGTAAAATCGGGGCACATCGTCAGGCTCACCATCAACGCATCACAGTCGCCCACCATCACCCTACCCGACATCATCGACAACAGCTCGCTCAGGGAAGCACTCGCCAAGCTCACGGCCATGGGATTCAAAGTGGGCATACCGGAGTTTGTGCCGGGCGAGAAAGACTGGGTTTACGGTGTGCTGGTGAAGGGCAAAAACGTGCAGGCCGGCGACCGCATCTCAATCGACGACATGGTGGTGATTCAGGCGGGCAGCGGCATGCTCGACGATGAAGACACAGTGCAGTTTGTAGACCCCGTCTACGACGAATCAATGGAGAGCGACGAGTTCGACTCGTTTGAAGAGGTTACCGGACCGAACGACTTGTAGCGCTGCGCTAAATGATAAATGATAAATAATACGCTGCGCTAAATGATAAATGAGGCGCTTCGCTAAATGATAAATGATAAATGATAAATGACAAATGAGATGCTGCAAGCGGATTCTCAAGCGCGATGCCCCAGCGGGGCATGATTGGGGTAGCCAGCCATTCTTATGGCTGGAGGGGACGACACCACCATTCATAGCGTGCCTTTAGGTACGCAACACAAACAAGTGGAATGTCGCGTACCTAAAGGCACGCCCGATACACACCGGACGCGCTTCCAGCCATAGGAATGGCTGGCTACCCCTATCTGATGCCTCTGGCATCATCCTAACCATGGAGAAAATATTCACTTGCGAAAGTTGAACAAATGACAAATGATAAATGAACGAAGAATATATATGCGAATCCGAAGAACTGGAAGACGAGCAGCAAGAGCTGTTTGAACACTTCCGGTTTGTGGTGGACCCGGGACAAGCCAAACTGAGGGTTGACAAATACATGCAGGAGAAACTGCAGCACTCGTCGCGCAACCGCATTCAGAAAGCTGCCGACGAGGGGTTTATACATGTGAACGACCGACCAGTGAAAAGCAACTACAAGGTGCGGCCGGGCGACGTGGTAACGCTCATGCTGGACCGACCCCGTCACGACAACACCATCGAGGCGGAGAACATTCCGCTGAACATCGTGTATGAAGACGATGCCCTGATGGTGGTTGACAAACCGGCCGGGCTGGTGGTGCACCCAGGGGCGGGAAACTTTCACGGCACGCTCATCAATGCCGTGGCGTGGCACATGAAAGACATACCCAACTTCGACCCTAACGACCCCGAGGTGGGACTGGTGCACCGCATAGACAAAGACACCAGCGGACTGCTTGTGGTGGCAAAGACTCCTGAGGCGAAAAGGAACCTGGGCCTGCAGTTTTTCAACAAGACCACCCACCGCTCGTATGAAGCCTTGGTGTGGTGTAACTTCACCGAAGACGAGGGACGCATAGAGGGAAACATAGCCCGCGACCCACGCGACCGACTGCGCATGACGGTGCTGCCACCCGACTCGGAACAGGGCAAGCCGGCGGTGACACGCTGGCGCGTGTTGGAGCGATTCGGCTACACCACACTGGTGGAATGTCGACTGGAAACAGGGCGCACACACCAGATTCGAGCTCACATGAAACACATCGGGCACCCACTGTTCTGCGACGAACGGTATGGGGGAACGGAAATTCTGCGCGGACAACGCTCGTCGGCCTACAAAGCCTTCATACAAAACTGCTTCCGCCTGTGCCCCCGACAGGTGCTGCATGCACGCACACTGGGATTCCGGCATCCCACCACGGGCGAACAGATGGACTTCACCTCGCCGCTGCCGGCCGACATGCAAGCGCTGCTGGAGAAATGGCGAAACTTCATCAACGGCACCGCTGCCGACACCTTCGCGCAATAACACAGTTATAAGAACAATCACTCAACAAACATCATATTAAAATAAACAATGAGAAACAGCAAAAGAAACATCGCCATCATCTGTGGCGGCGACTCATCGGAGCACGATGTATCGCTCCGTTCAGCACAGGGACTCTACTCCTTCTTCGACAAGAACAGATATAACGTGTATATCGTCGATGTGAAAGGACTCGACTGGCACGTGAACTTAGACAACGGACTTACAGCCCCCATCGATAAAAACGACTTCTCGTTCAAACAGAACGAACGCCGTGTGTTCTTCGACTACTGCTACATCACCATCCATGGCACACCGGGCGAAAACGGAATCATGCAGGGCTATCTGGAACTGCTGCACATGCCCTACAGCACCAGCGGCGTGCTGGTGGAAGCCCTCACCTTCGACAAATATGCCCTGAACAACTATCTGCGCGGATTTGGCGTGAACGTGGCCAAGAGCATCCTGCTGCGCCGAGGCGAAGAGAACAAATACACCGAACAGCAGATAGAAGAAATGATTGGCATGCCTTGCTTCGTGAAACCGGCAGCCGACGGCAGCAGCTTCGGCGTTTCAAAGGTGAAAAAGGCCGACCGGCTGGCTCCTGCCTTGCGCAATGCCTTCATGGAATGCAACGAGGTGATGATTGAAGCCTACATGAAGGGAACCGAGGTTACGGTAGGGTGCTACAAAACGCGTGAGAAGAGTGTGGTGTTCCCCGTTACGGAAGTGGTCACCGAAAACGAGTTCTTCGACTACGACGCGAAATACAACGGACAGGTGCAGGAGATTACTCCGGCTCGCATCTCGCCCGAACTCACGGCTGCCCTGCAACAGGAGACAAGTCGCATCTACGACATCCTGCACTGCAACGGCATCATACGCATAGACTATATCGTAACGAAAAACGAAGACGGCTCCGACCGCATCAACATGCTGGAGGTGAACACCACTCCCGGCATGACTGCCACCAGCTTCATACCACAACAGATTCGCGCTGCCGGCCTGAACATCACCGACGTGCTCACCGACATTGTAGAAAACAACTGCAGTTAAGTTTTAGTGAATAATGATTAGTGAATAGTGAATATGACTTATAACTTATTGCCTGAATACGACGAGATTCGTCCGTACGAAGCGCACGAAATGCAACAGGCGTTCCACGAACTTATTCACGACCGCCAGTTTGCTCTTATCATGAAGAGCTTCGCACCCTGGCTGCCTACTGCCGTGCGCAACGCTCTGCTGCGACTGGCTTTCGTGGGGGTGAAAACTCCGCTCGACTTCCAAAAACGATTCATGAAACCGGTGGTGAAATACATCATGCGCCGACATACCGACGGATGCTCCTTCAACGATGATGCCCTCGCACCCGCGCACCACCCCACCTCCGCACCATCCCACCCCCGCTACACCTTCATCAGCAACCACCGCGACATTGTGCTCGATTCGGCTTTCCTCGACGTGATGCTCATCGACCATCACTATCCCACCACGGTGGAGATTGGCATTGGCGACAACCTGCTCATCTATCCCTGGATTAAACGGCTGGTGCGCATGAACAAAGCCTTCACCGTGCGACGCGGACTCTCACCGAAAGAAATGCTTCGCTCCAGTCAGCTGATGAGCAGCTATATACACTATGCCGTGAACACCAAACAAGAAAACATCTGGATTGCACAACGCGAAGGACGGGCTAAGGACTCCAGCGACCACACACAAGAGGCTGTTCTCAAGATGTTAGCGATGGGAGGAACGGGAACAGGGGCGCAAAAGCTAACAGACCTGAACATTGTGCCGCTCACCATCAGCTATGAGTTCGACCCCTGCGACTACCTGAAAGCACAGGAGTTTCAACAGAAACGCGACAACCCCGCATTCAAGAAGAGTAAGCAAGACGACCTTGACAACATGCGAACGGGCATCTTCGGCTATAAGGGACATGTGCACTACCACTGCGGGAAACCTGTGAACGAATGGATTCAAGAACTCGACAACCTTCCAAAGAATGAGTTCTTTGCAACCCTGGCACAGCGCATGGACCGGGAAATACACCTTGGCTATCGGCTCTTCCCTTGCAACTATGCGGCACTCGACATGCTGGAGGGCAACAACCAGCATGCCGAATACTACACCCCGGCCGAGAAGAAAAGATTCGAAGACTATCTTGCCGCACAACTCGAAAAAATTCATATCCCCAACAAAGACGAGGCATTCCTGCGCGAACGCATGCTCACCATGTATGCCAACCCCGTCAGAAACAAAACCGCCGCACAATGAAAACACTCCGCACCCTCCTACCCTCCCTCCTCAGCACCCTCGCACCCTCCCTCCTTCTCCTTTGCTCCTGCGAAACAGAGAGCTACGAGTCGGGCAACACACAATACTCCTACATGCAGGCCGACTTTGCTGATGCCCATTCCTCGGAGGTAGGGAAGCTCGACCGGTGCACCACCGACGAGGGGTTGCAACTCACATTCGCTCCTGAAGCCGAGGCGAAATGGGTGGGCACGGCCGATTCCACCTACCGCATTCTGGCTTACTACGACAACCGCGAGGTGGGGGCACCATCGGGGTCGGCAACGGCAAAGACCGTGAAGCCGATAGCCATATCGCGCGTGCCAGTGCTAACCCCGAAGGCACCCGACGAATTTGAAGGCGGCTTTAAAAACGACCCGCTCACCCTGCAAAGCTGTTGGACAAGTGCCAACGGCCGATACCTGAACCTCGACCTCGTATACAAAACCGGAATACCCGACGACGAAAAGGCTGTGCAGAGTGTGGGCATGGCCATCGCCGACGAGCAGGCCGACACCATCACACTCGAAGTGTTCCACGACCAGGGCGGAGTGCCCGAATATTACTCCAGTCGCATGTTTGTGAGCGTTGCCCTCGACGAACAGCTATCAGGCAAGGTTATCCGTCTGAGAGTCAACACCTATCAGGGCACCGTGGAAAGAATCTTCTAACGCATAACGTTTTTATCATATTGATGATTATCATATTTATGATTATCATATTTATGATTATCATATTTATGATAAAAACGTTTGCATTTTTCGGAATAAAGGATTCTCCTTGCAAAAGGAAACAAGAAGAAATGGGGCATGGCGTGAGGGGATGAATTAGAATATCGAATCAACTATCTTGTCGACGATTTCGTCGAAGTATTTCTGTTTGATGCTGCCGAGGCGGCGCTGTACGTCACGTTCGATGTTGCCCGTAATAATCTGGCACTTGACAAGGCTTGGCTTCGAGAAGGTGAAGCCTGTCACCATTTCGTCGGTCAGCGGATAGGAATACTGTGGATTGAGCCAGTCGTTTGAGGTGATAAGTACAAGGTAGAACATGCCGTCCTCATCCTCCTGCAACTGGTCGTTGCTGACAATGATGGCTGGATGGGGTTTGAACGTGCCGTCGGGGAAGAGGAAACTCACCTCGACGATGTCGCGCTGGTGATACTTCATAGGTAGCGGGCTATGACGTGTGACATACTCTTGCGGGAATGCTCAAGGGCGGCATCCCTCAACTGGCGGTGCTGCTCCACTTCTTCGGGCGTTGGCTGGTCAGGTTTTACCTCCCTTGGGATGAAAAGCCCAGTGGCCAGCAGTGCGGCCAGCTTGCGACGTGCCAGTGCGCTGTTCTGGTTATACTCTAAAGTTATTGTGCACATAATAAATATGTATTTGATGAATATTCGGGTGTAAAGGTACAAAAAGTTTGCGAAATAAGAGCGGTTAGAGTATAGAAAGTGACGAACGACGGACGAAAGTGTTATTTTTTACATCAAGATGGTGTTTTTAGAACTCCACATAGGGCAGCAAACGGGTGATGGCCTCGGGCGGAAAGTCGGGATGGAGCGAAAGGTCGTTCAGGCTCTTCAGCGGACCGTGCAGGCGGCGGTAGTCGGTGATGGCGCGCGCCTGATAGAAGTTGATGTAGGGATGCTGCTGCATTTGCGAGACGGTAGCCTTATTGAGGTTGATGCGCTTCACCTGTGCATTTTCAATTCTAAAATAAGGCAAAGCATCTTGGGGGAAGCCCTTTATTTCCAACAGCTGACTCACACTGGCATATCCTCCCAGACGCTTGCCATACTGCACCACCCGGTTGGCATAGTAGCTGCCAACACCCGGCACACGCTTCAGCAGTGTGGTGTCGGCGGTATTCAACACGATGGTCTCTCCCACCTTCAGCTTTCTCGGATAGCGGAGCGTGTCACGCTCCACAGCAGGTTGCCTGCTATGATCGTTTACCAGTTCAGAGGCCGGCCGGTAGTCGGGTGCTATGTTTATATAAGGTTCCAGCCGGCGGTATTGGCCCTGCGTGAGACCGTAAACGCGCGCAAAGTCTTCTTTGCGTTGAAACACTCCTCCTCGCGCGCGATACCTATATATATTATTCACCTGCCACCGCTGCAGTCCTAAGCGAAGCAGCTGGGTGCTGTCGGCCGTGTTTGGGTCGAAAGTGAAGAGCTGCGAAGGCATGGCAGGCTGGGTATCGAGCGTAGCGCCGGCATGATAGTTGTTTCGGGGCCAGTGGCTATACCCTCCACGGCTCTCACCCACTCCATCCTTCTGCGAAAGCGAAGTGTAGAAATTCCGTCGGGTGGTATCTGCCGGCATCACTGCATTGGTTGTTGTTTCATCGCCTCCCACACCAAAAAGAAAAGCAAGAACAACCGCGGCCACGGTCGCCAAAGCGCCGTAGACCATTCGGTCGTTCTTGCTTAGATAGAAAAACTCTCTCCAGTTCACTTCACCACTTTCTTGCCTCCCACAATGTAGAGTCCGTGTTCAAGCTGCTGGAGGTCGTTGCCCACATATCGCCCGTCGATGGTGAACACCCTTGTATCGGCATGTTTTTTAGCTGCAACCGACTGAATGGCCGATGTTTGGGCGGGTTCAGCCACCTTCACCTCGTCGAGGAAGAAGCGCCCACCCGTCTTATTGGTCATTTCGAATAAGATTTTCACCTTACCCGTTCCGGTAACGGTGGCGGTGCAGTCGGTGAACGCTCCACGTTTAACAGTCACCTCTGTTGGTTCAACCGTTCCCCCTTCTGCCGTCAGATAGAGAATGGTATCGTTCTTGGCATTATTCCATGCCCCCGCCTTGAAGGTGAGCGTGGCCGTTCCGTTGAGCGTGATGGCCGGAGTTTGGGCAGAGCCGGCCGCACTGCTTATTCCGAAGCGTGCACATTGGAAAGCCCCGTAAGCCGACGTGTAAGCCCATCCGTCGTTGTCGGGAACGAAGGTGCCGGAAGCAATGTTACCGTTCCACATTCCATCGTTGCCGCCCTTATGGGCACACCGGTCGAACGACTCATAGAAGAACACCCCGTCTTCAAAAGGCTTCGGGTCGTCGGGGTCGTCGATGTTTCCGTTCTCTTCGAACGTTAAGGTGATGGTGCCGTCATTGTTTTTCTGTATGTCTGTGATGCCCGGGTCGATGGTAGAGCCCGAAAGGGTTTTCAGCTTGTTGATGCTTGTTTTGCCGCTGCCCCCATAGAGGTTGGCCGATGAACCCGAGTAGTAGAGCGTTTCGTTATTGGCAGTGAGCACGCAAGCCCGTTTTTTACTCTGCACGTTGTTTACGGTGTTATACGACCATGCCGTTTTATCGTAGGCAATGCGCGAAACGAGCACCCCTTTTCCAAAGGTAGTGGGATACCATGTTCCGGGCTGTCGGTTTTCAAAGATGAAGGTTTCTTTGTTTCCGTTGCGCATGATAACAGCCGAGTTTTCAGCCAGTCCGATGGGCGATTCCAGAACGAGCTCTTCCTCGTCGCCGATTTCGTTGAGTTCGAGCCACCCCATGTAGCTTTTCTCGTATGCATTGTAGCCGATGGGTGCGTATGAATTCCCCACATAGGCCCCCGTGTCCATGATAGACCAGTTGCTGAAGGCATCGTCGCCCTCATAGGAATAGTCGGTGCAATAGAAGTCGGGCAGTCCGAGCGCATGACCAAACTCATGGCAGAAGAGTCCCAGTCCCATCATTTTATTGCCCATGAGTTCGTTGCCCACGAAGAAGCTGTTGAAGTGCACCCCATTGTAGTTGCCTCCGTATGGGTCTTCGTCGCCATCCCATTCGCAGGGCCAGATGAGCGACTTGTTGGCATAGGTATCATCTTCGGTAGCCTGCCCCTTTCCGGCAAAGAACATCACCAACAGAGGCACCCCGGCATTGTGGTAGGCATCGCCGGCAGGCACCACATACTGCGAGAAATCGGTTCCCAGCTGTTCCACAGCGGCCTCTACCACATCGCCCGAGATTTTCCACACATTGTCGTCCACATCCTGATTATCGGCTCCGTAGGTGGAATAGGGGTTCGACAGGGTAACAATGCCCACCACATCGAAGTTGGGCACAAACTGTCCGCCGCTCTGTGCCATAAAGTAGTCGCGCACCGAGCCCTTGCTTCCATTGTTGTCGGTATAGCCCACCTCGTTGTAGTAGCGTTTCATCTTCTCCACGGTGGTGGTTGTCTGGAACTTCTTGTTAGAGAACTGTACCATCACCACGGGAATGGTATATTCGCCGATGCTGGGCACAGCCCCCCGGCTCATGGTACCTTTCTGTCCGAGTCCGTCGGTGGTGGAGGCATAGATGGCCCTGCGCGGAGCCTTGCGCTTGGCCATCCGCTGCTGGCGGCGTTCGTTCATCTGGGCAGGAGTCATCTGCACATAGGTGCCTGCCGAATCGATGTAGCAGGTTCCATCGGCAGCGCGGAGCCACTTCATGTGTTCATCGCCACGCAGTTCCACTTTCACTTGTGTTCCGTCGGCCAACGTGATTGTCGACCACAGCCCGCGCTTGGCGGGGATGGCCATGGCCGCAAGGGTTGTTACCGCGAAGGCCAGTGACATGAGAATCTTCTTCATTCTTTGTTATTTCTTTTATGCTTTAAAATGGGGTGCAAAGGTACTCATTTTCTTTGGTTTAGACAAATTCAACCGATAATTTTTGTTTTTTATCTGATTACTTTCTTTCCACCGATGATATAGATTCCCTTGGGCAGATGCTGCGGGTTCACCTTGCGTCCGCTCAGGTCGTATACGGTTTTGCTGTTGTTGACAGCCCTGCTCACGTTGCTCACCTGCTTGATGCCGGTGAGTGTTCCTTCCAGCACGCTGTCCATCTCGTCGGCAGTGAGTGCCATCGAGAACACATAGAAGTCGTCCATCGTTCCGCAGTAATCGAGGTTGTCGTTGGCCGAGCTGGTCTGCCACCACTGTGTGCGTCCGATGTAGTTGCGGGTGTCGTTGCCAACGATGTTCAGCTCGTAGGGTTCGCGTGTGATGTTGGTTCCTGTTGCCACCTGTTCGCCATCGAGATAAACGGTGGTGGTGCCGTCAATGGCACTGAACACCACGGCCACGGTGTGCTCTTCGCGAATGGTCATCTGCTTCGATGCGGTAACAAGGTTGGTGGTTCCGCCGCTATACTTCAAGCCGGCAGCAAGAGTGTTGCCACGCAGGAACATGCTGTTGCCCGAAGCCGATCCGAAGTCATAGAAGCGCGGTTGCTTTTCGAGGTTGCTGGGTGTGGCCCGGAACAGGATGGTATAGGAGCGCAGCGAATCAATCAGACCTTCGGGCAGCAGCATGTATCCATTCTGCGAGAACTGGTTTCCGCTGTTTGCAGAGAGGTCGAGTTTTCCCATCGACACCTGTGCACGGGCATTCATCAGTTCGCCGTCGCGCTGGTGGCGGCTCAGGTCTCGCACCATGCGATGTCCTTCGTTTTCATAGAGGTCGGCCGTTTCGAAGGTGTAGCACAGCTGCAGGTTTTCGGTGAGCGAGCGTGGCATCACGGTCACATCGAACGACTTCGACGAAGAGCCCACAGTAGCGGTGAGTGTAGCCGTTTGTTCCTCGTTGGTGAGGTTAGCCTGTCCTAAGCGTGTGAGCACGTTTTTGCTCGATGAGGTCCAGGTGATGGGGTTCCCGTCTTGTGTGTTGGCAGGCAGTACCAGGTCGGTGTAGATAGCTTCTGGCAGCTGGAGCAGGTCGATGGAGTTGTCGCGCACGCGTATTCGTGCTTCGGTAACGCTGTTCCAGTCGCTGGCCGAAGTACCGTTGCACACGATGCGCACATACTGAGCATCCACGGGAGTGAGTCGGTAGCGTTCCAGCTGGTCGGTGAGTCCGCTGCTTTGCTGGTTGGTGAGTGCGGGTGTGAAGCTGGTTCCGTCGGCAGAGGTCTGGATGTCGAAGTAAGCCACACGCGCTGTTCCCTGATAGAAGGCCAGGTCTACCGCTTCAACGGTTTGCACCGAACCGATGTTATACTGAATCCACTGTCCGTTGCCCTGCTGACTCCATCGTGTGGTCAGGTTGTTGTCTTGCGAGTTGGCTGCTGGGTTTCCGCTCTGTGCGCCAATGGCGGTAACGGTCACTCCAGCCTGGGGAGCTGTCAGTGGAACAGTTCTGAGGATGGTCTTCTGTTGGTCGGGAGCCATCTCTCCACCGTCAATGGTATGGATGCCTTCCACACCGAATGTGAAAAGCCCGTAGTCGAGAGGAGCTCTCAGCTGCAGGTTCACGGTATTACCCTCCACTTCGATGCCTGCCACCTGCATGGTTTCTCCGTTCAGGGTGTAGTGAGCCGCGTCTTCAGCCTCATCGGCATTGGGTTCATGGTTGAAGCGCACCTCAATGAGGTCGGGTTCGGGAACTGTCACGCTGCTCAGGCGCAGTTTGGGCAGTTCGAGGTCGCCAATGGCATAGCGGCTCATTTCTGCTGCTGCCAACAGGTAGGCCCCCACGCCGAAGTCGTGGTAAGAAGTGGCGCTCACTGTCTGGTTCGGATTGGCACTTTCTCCGATGGGCTGTATGTAGCCCACGGTTCCATCCTGCTGCAAGGCAATGGTAGAAAGGTAGTTCCAGGCGCGTTCGAGGGTTTCGCCATATTCCATTTCCGAGAGAATGCCGTTGTTGATTCCCCATGCGAAGCCGTATGTAAAGAGCGCCGTGCCGGAAGTTTCGCGACCGGGCGCGTATGCGGGGTCGAGCATAGAGCGGGTCCAGTAGCCCTCTTCCTGCTGACACGCCTTGATGGAGCGTGCCATGCGCTGGTAGTAGCTGATGTATTCGCTGCGATGAGCATCATCGGCAGGCAGTTCAGAGAGCACTTTGGCAAAGGCGGCAAAAATCCATCCGTCGCCGCGGGCCCAGAAATCTTTCTTGCCGGAGTTGGTGGTGTGGGCGGGATAGATATACTTGGCATCGCGGTAGTAGAGTCCGGTGGAATCGGCACCTGTTTCGTCGCACATCAGGTCGGTGGCATAGCGCCACCAGTCATGCATCTTACTCAGGTAGAGTTCGTTGCCGGTGATATTGTAGAGCTTGGTCATCACGGGCATCACCATAAACAGACCGTCAACCCACCACCAGTAGTCGTTGGCAGC
Source organism: uncultured Prevotellaceae bacterium (assembly GCA_902767045.1). Taxonomy (GTDB): domain Bacteria; phylum Bacteroidota; class Bacteroidia; order Bacteroidales; family Bacteroidaceae; genus Prevotella. The sequence goes on from CACXFT010000102.1 coordinate 12,929, forward strand.
GGTCGACATCTGATATTCCATCACCTCGCGCGCCCGGGCAATCTTCTGTTCATCTTTGGCGGGGTCGAGGTTATAGAGGTCGGCATAAATCTGAAAGCAGACCTGGTGGTCGCCGAAGAGCACATAGTCGGCCGTTTCGCCGTAGGTATACTTCCACTTCGACTTGTCGGTTCCCTTGGCTCCCCAGTATCCGTTGTGTTCGGCCCAGGCGGTAGAGTAGTCAAGATATTGCTGGTCGGCAGTGGTCTTGTAGGCCTCCATGTTTCCCACATGGTAAACGGCGCGGTTCCAGAAGTGGTCGCCGTGTGTGGGGTGTTTCTGCTGCCAGGTCTGGTTCACGGTGTTGAGCACATGCAGCACATCGTCGCGCTGCGGCAGGGTGGTCACGCTGGTGGCGGTAAGGGGGTGCTGCACCATTTGCTTGAACTCTACGAGTGCCTCAAACCAGTCGGCATCGCTGGCAAAGCGGTCTTGTGGGAAGATGTTCCATCCGGCACCGAAGTAGAACACCATCTCGTCGCCGGGCTGATAGTCTTTCACCAAGCAAAGGTGGTTGCCTATCACCTGGGTTTCAACGCCCTCGCCGGGGAGGTAAGCACCTTGAAAGGTGCGGTAGCCGGCGCTGGTCACCGAACCTTCACTCTTCTGTTCGGCCCAGGCTGCCACGCCCGGCTCTTCGGTGAAGGCCACTCCTTCGGGGGAAACTCCCGACATGTCGGTGTGTTGATAGAGGGCCACGGCCATGCGAATGGTCTTTTCCGGACCGTCGAGCCGCATGGTTGCCTTGTTGAGCATGGAGCCGGCGGTGGTTTCAATGGTGAGCGTTTTGGTATAGCTGTCGCCGTCGATTACCACATTATTATATATAAGGGTGAAGACGGTGCGCAGTGCCGACTGTTCCACAATCTGACATTGGTCGTAGGGGTCGTGCACCTGCAGTTGACCGTTAACAACCGCGGCCACACCGCCGTTTCCCAGCTGTCGGCCGTTCACCGAGAAGGCATCCACACCATACTCGCTTTCGTTGTGGTAGTTCGAAAGGTTATACATGTTGTCGATAACGGGAGTGGCCCGTTTCTTCAGCCACACGTCAACTCCGTTACCGGTGTTGGGTTCGTTGTGCAGGAGTGTTTTCGAATACATGCGATAGGCACACACATCGTTCTCCCATGCAATGTCGGCACGGGTGGCGGGCACCTTAATGGCGGCGTATGTGAGCCGTTGCGGTGCGGTGGGTGTTCCGTCGCTCAGGGTGTAGCCGGCGGTGGCGCCGCGCTCCACGGTGGCCTGGAAACGAATAATGTTTCCACTCAACGCTTCAAAGGGAACAGTCTGCCCGTTCTGGTTGGTAAGCTCACTGGCCGTTAGGTCGATGTTTTCAGGAATCTGCACCTCCACGGTTTCGTTCGTGCGCTGGAATCCCAGCACGTTCTTCAGGCGGAAGGTGTAGTCGGCAGCCTGGGTGCAAAGCGACATACCCACAAGGGCTGCAAGTGTTAGTAGTTTTTTCTTCATCATTATGTTTTTTATTCGAGAGTTCGAGGGTGCGGGGGTACGAGGATGCGGGAGTATTTTACCGCAATCTTCTTATGGCGAGCCCCACGATGTTGCCCAAGCACACACCAATGGAGTTGGCACAGAAATCCATCCAGTCGCCATTGCGCATGCCAAAGGTGAGGTTGGCTTGTGCCAGCTCCACCAGACCGCCCATGAGCAGCGGTGCCGCAAACACCAGCACAAACAGGCGCATCCCTTTTTCTTGATGCCTGCGGAACACATGTTCTGCCCAAAGGGTTGCTGTGAGCACACCATACATGAGAAAGTGAACCCACTTGTCGAACAACTTCACATGGTTGAGGGGAGTTTCGGGCACGGGCAGCAAACAAGCCACCCATATCAGCACAATCAAAAGAGACGACACGGGGTATTGGTAAAAGAAACGTTTCAACATGTTCATCGTTTACTTCTATTAACCAGTTAAATTTTCACATGCAAAGGTAATGATATTTTTCGAGATAGAACGATTAGTTTCAATTTTATCGTTAAATTAAAGAATTATTTATAATTTTGCACCCGATAAGAAGAATTTTATTAAAAACAGAAATGGCAGAACAGAGAGCAAACTTCGGGAGCAAGCTGGGGGTGATTCTTGCCACGGCTGGTTCGGCCGTGGGGTTGGGCAACGTGTGGCGCTTCCCCTATATGACTGGCGAGAACGGTGGCGCAGCATTCATATTGATTTATTTTGCCTGCGTGTTGGTTTTGGGCATTCCGTGCATGGTGAGTGAGTTTATCATTGGCAGGCACGGTGCCTCGAACACTGCGCGTGCATACGCCCGCATAGCCGGCGAAAAGAAGGATGCTTCGCGGTGGCGCATTGGCGGTGCTTCGGCTATCGGCTCTCTGGGTGTGCTCACTGGATTCCTTATCACGGGCTATTATGCCGTGGTGTCGGGCTGGTGCCTGCAGTATGTGTATGCATCGGTGATGGGCGAGCTGAAGGGCGACTCTGCCTTTGTAACGCAATACTTCAGCGAGTTTTCTTCGTCGCCCATGCGCCCTGTGTTCTGGACGGTGGGCATTCTGTTGCTCACCCACTTTGTGATTATTCACGGAGTGCGCGGCGGCATTGAGCGGGCTTCCAAGCTGTTCATGCCCACCTTGTTTATTCTGCTGCTTGTTATTGTGGTGGCAAGCTGCATGCTGCCGGGTGCGGGCAAGGGCATTGAGTTTTTGCTCCACCCCGACTTCGGCAAGGTTAACCAGCGGGTGTTTTTGGGAGCACTGGGTCAGTCGTTCTATTCGCTGAGCATTGCCATGGGCTGCATCTGTACCTACGCCAGCTACTACAGTCGGCAAACGAATTTACTGAAGTCGGCGGTGCAGATTTCCATTATTGACTCGATGGTTGCCATACTGGCCGGTCTGATGATTTTCCCCGCTGCTTTCTCGGTGGGGGTGAACCCCGACAGCGGGCCGTCGCTCATCTTCATCACCCTGCCCAACGTGTTCAACGAAGCTTTTGCCGCCATGCCCGTTGTGGGATGGGTGGTGTCGCTGATGTTCTATGTGCTGCTCTCGCTGGCAGCCCTCACCTCGCTCATCTCGCTGCACGAAGTGAGCACGGCTTTCTTCTTCGAAGAATTGCACATCACGCGGCGCAAAGGGGCTCTCATCGTAACCGCCACCACCTGCGTCATTGGTGTTTTCTGCTCGCTCTCGCTCGGAGCGGTTGACAGTCTGAAGGTATTCGGCATGTCGCTCTTCGATGTGTTCGACTTTGTAACCGGACAGATTTTCCTGCCCATAGGCGGATTCCTCACCTGCATCTTCTTGGGCTGGTTTGTGCCCAAGCACATTGTGAAAGACGAGTTCACCAACTGGGGCACACTGCGCTCCACACTCTTCGGCACCTACCTCTTTCTCATTCGATTCGTGTGCCCCGTGGCCATCCTCGTCATCTTCATAAACCAGCTGGGGATCTTGGGTTGAAATCCTATAAATATGATCGTTAATTGAGAAAAACATTGTACCTTTGTAATTGCCTCGTCAATGTTATCATGCCAGGTTCGTACAACAACGACATCTGGCAGGCTTTCCGTGCATATATAGAACATAATCCGTGGCGGCTCGCTCAAAATCGGCCTCCCCATTGCAAAGTTGCTTGCGGAGCTTATTCTTCAAGGCTTTGTATTCGCGCTTGTAGCCTTTCTGCATGATGGCATC
>CACXFT010000103.1 GCA_902767045.1 uncultured Prevotellaceae bacterium
ACGATTTGGCAACCTAACTCCTTCACCAATTCTCCCAATTTTGCATATCCCTGCATTATAGCCGCCCCTTATTAAGGGGCGCTAAATCCCCGTCTTGCCTTTATTTCAGGCCGAAATGCGTTAATCTTCCAAAATCGCTTCCGAGTTACACTGTTTTTTCGTAACTTTGGATAAGTTACTCTGTCTCGGCAATAAAAATAAATGTGATTTATTTTGTATTGCTCTCGACTTTTCGTAACTTTGGCTTCGCCGAACTTACTGGCATTCGGAAATGAAAAGAAAAGCAAGCTTTCCTTTTGCATTTCTCTCGTTTTTTCGTAACTTTGCGCCTTAATAGAATAATATTAATTTAAAATAAGTAGCAAAGACAATGAATGCATTCGTATTTCCCGGACAGGGAGCCCAGTTTGTGGGAATGGGCAAGGATTTGTATGAGAACAACCCGCTTGCCAAAGAACTCTTTGATAAAGCCAACGAAGTGCTTGGCTTTAAGATTACCGACATCATGTTCGAAGGTACTGCCGACGAGCTGAAGCAGACCAAGGTTACCCAGCCGGCAGTGTTCCTGCACAGTGTTATTTCGGCCCTCTGCATGGGCGATGCTTTCTGTCCCGACATGGTGGCCGGCCACTCCCTCGGTGAGTTCTCGGCTCTGGTTGCAGCAGGCGCACTCAGCTTCGAAGACGGACTGCGCCTGGTTCACGCCCGCGCACTTGCCATGCAGGAAGCATGCGAGCAGGCACCCGGCACCATGGCTGCCATCATCGGACTGTCCGACGAGAAGGTGGAAGAGGTGTGTAAGGAGATTTCAAAACCCGGCTGTGTGGTGATTCCCGCCAACTATAACAACCCCGGACAGCTGGTTATCTCGGGCAATGTGGAGGCTGTGAACGCCGCCTGCGAGAAACTGAAGGAAGCCGGAGCCAAGCGTGCTCTGCTTCTGCCGGTGAGCGGCGCTTTCCATTCGCCCCTGATGCAGCCCGCCAAAGACAAGCTGCAGGCTGCCATCGAGCAAACAGAGGTGAAAGCACCTAAATGTCCGGTTTATCAGAATGTGGATGCCATGCCCCACACCGATGCGGCCGAAATCAAGCAGAACCTTATAGCACAGCTCACAAGCAGTGTGCGCTGGACCAAGAGCGTGCAGAACATGATTGCCGACGGAGCCACCGACTTCACCGAATGTGGACCCGGCAAAGCCTTGCAGGGCATGATTGCCAAAATAAGCCGCGAGGTTTCGGCCCACGGTATTCAGGCATAAGCCACCAGTCAATATTCACTGCCATAAAGGAAAAGCAGATGGTGAAGCCTATCATCTATCAAGTGTTCACCCGACTCTTTGGCAACCGCAACACCACATGCAAGGAGAATGGGACGCTCGCCGAAAACGGTACGGGCAAAATGAACGATTTCGACCAAGAAACCCTGAAACGCATCAAGGCAATGGGGGTTACACACGTTTGGTATACGGGTGTTATCCGCCATGCCTCGCAAACCAACTATTCGGCCTACGGCATTCCCCGGCAGCATGCCCAGGTGGTGAAGGGTAGGGCAGGCTCGCCTTATGCCATCACCGACTATTACGATGTGGACCCCGACCTGGCTGTTGACGTGAACAACCGCATGGCCGAGTTTGAAGCACTCATCGAACGCACCCACCAGGCTGGCTTGAAAGTGGTGATGGACTTTGTGCCCAACCATGTGGCCCGCGAGTATAAGAGCATCTGCAAACCCAAGGGCGTGAAAGACTTAGGTGAGGACGACAACACCCAGATGCACTTTTCGGCGCAGAACAACTTCTACTATCTGTGGGGGCAGCCACTCGACCTGCGGAACGTGCAGCGTGGAAGTGCCGAAGGACAGGAACCATACACAGAAGCACCGGCCCGTGCCACTGGCAACGACCAGTTCTCGGCCACTCCTGGAAGCAACGACTGGTATGAAACCGTGAAGCTGAACTATGGCATCGACTATTGCGACGCCGGCGGCAGGTCGGAACATTTCAACCCCATCCCAGATACATGGAACAAGATGACCGACATTCTGCTCTTCTGGGCTGCCAAGGGTATAGACGCTTTCCGGTGCGACATGGCCGAAATGGTGCCCGCTGCCTTCTGGTTCTGGGCCACCGACAAGGTGAAATTCCGCTATCCCAACCTGAAGTTCATTGGCGAGGTGTACAATCCCGCCGAATACCGCAACTACATCGGTGCCGGATTCGACTGGCTCTACGACAAGGTGGGCATGTATGACTGCATCCGTGACGTGATTTGCCAACGCCGACGTGCAGCCGACATCACGGCACAGTGGCAGGCTACCGACGACATTCGCCAGCACATGCTCTATTTCTTAGAGAACCACGACGAGCAGCGCATTGCCTCAGACTTCTTTGCCGGCGATGCACGAAAAGGAGTGCCCGGCCATGTGGTGAGTGTGCTGCTGCAGCAAAACCCCTACATGCTCTACGCCGGACAGGAACTGGGTGAGCGGGGCATGGACAAGGAAGGCTTCAGTGGCACCGACGGGCGCACCACCATTTTCGACTACTGGTGTGTTGATACCTTGCGAAGAGGTTACTTTGAGCGGCGCAAGCGTACTCAAGCAGAACGGGAACTGCTTGCTGTGTATCAGCAGGTTATGCTCATTGCAAATAAGGAAAAAGCAGCCCGCGAGGGAGATACCTTCGACCTGATGTATGTGAACCAACACCTGGCCGACCGCCAGTTTGCCTTCTTGCGTAAGGCAGAAAATGAGATGTTGCTGGTGGTGGCGAATTTCTCCAACGAGCAGAAGCAAGCCGATGTGGTGATACCGGCTCATGCCTTCGATTTCCTGCAAATACCCGAAACCGAAACCACTGCCACCGACCTGCTATCGAAAGAAAAGCTGAAACTGGTGCTGCGGCGCGACAACTCTGTGACCATGCAGCTGGAGCCATGGGGCGGAAGAGTGTATAAACTGAAATTCTGAACACCACCAAACACATTTCACAATATGGAAAACGTAGTGCTCAACGAACATAACAAAGACGAGTTTCCGCCTGCCCACACTGCCGAACACCTGCTCAACCAGGTGATGGTGCGCATGTTTGGCTGCGAGCGGTCGGGCAATGCGCATGTAGAGCGCAAAAAGAGTAAGATAACATGGATTATCGACCACAAGCCCGACCGAAAGGAAGAACAGGCCATTGAACGGCAGATGAACGAACTGATTGCCGAAGACCTGCCCGTGACGTTTCATTTTGTGAGCCGGGCCGAACTGGAGGGAATGGTGTTCGATGCCGATTCGGGAAGTCCAGAGTCGCGCATTGCACTCGACCGCCTGCCCGCCGATGCAAGTGAAACCATTCGCTTGGTGCGCATTGGCCATTTCGATGTGTGCCCCTGCATTGGCAAGCATGTGCGCTCTACCGGTCAGATTGGCAGGTTCGAAATGCTCGGCACCAATTGGGACCAAGAGAAACATGCTTTCCGTATTCGCTATAAAGTGATATAAAACCAAACAGTGGGATTTCATAGAATCTACCTATATAAATAATGTTGCATACAAGAGAAGAAAAAATGGAAGCCTTCGGGCGCTATCTCGACGTGCTCGATGCACTCCGTGAGAAATGTCCGTGGGACAGGAAGCAGACCAACGAAAGTCTGCGCCCCAACACGATAGAAGAAACCTTTGAACTGTGCGATGCACTGATGAAAAACGATGTGGCCGAAGTTTGCAAAGAGCTGGGCGACGTGCTCTTGCACATCTGCTTCTATGCCAAGATTGGCGACGAGCAGGGGCAGTTCGACATTGCCGACGTGTGCAACCGTTCGGCCGACAAGCTCATCTTCCGTCATCCACACGTCTACCACCCTTCGCAAGTGGGAGCCAAACATCCGAAGCCGCTGCCTTATGGCGAAGATGGCCAGCAGCAGGAATTTGCCGAGGCCAAAACGGTGGGCGAAGTGCTGCAAAACTGGGAACAGATTAAGCTGAAGGAAAAAGACGGCAACAAGCGCGTGCTTTCAGGAGTGCCCGCTGCACTGCCCAGTCTGATCAAGGCCTACCGCATTCAAGACAAAGCCCGAAACGTGGGTTTCGACTGGGAAGACAAAGGCGACGTGTGGGAGAAAGTGTATGAGGAACTCGGTGAACTGAAGGCCGAGCTGGAAAAAGGCGACAAAGAGCATGCAACAGAAGAACTGGGCGACTTCCTCTTCAGCGTCATCAACGCTGCACGCCTCTATAAACTCAATCCCGACAATGCACTGGAACATACAAACCAGAAGTTCATTCGCAGATTCAATTACATTGAAGACCATAGCATCAAGGCCGGTAAACCGCTGACCGACATGACTTTGGCTGAAATGGATGAACTCTGGAACGAAGCTAAGAAAGAAGAAAAGCATAAGATAACAAACAATATGGGAGGTACAAGATGAAAAGAATTGCTTGTTTTGTGGTGGGGTGCCTGATAGCCGGCATGTTTGTAATAACAGGTTGCGGAAATGGAAAGTCAGAACAGGCACCAGTGGATTCTGACTCGGTGAATATGGCTGCCAACGTGCCCGACACTACCGTCTACGGCATTTGTGGAGAAGGGTCGGCCATGCACACGCTGGAACTGATTACCGACGAAGGCGATACCATGCTCTTCTTGAAAGCACTCGAAGAGATGGGGGCTGCCGATGTGGTGGGCGGATTGATGACTGGCGACCGCATTGCCGTGGTAGGGCACAGCGTGGACGATGAGATGGTGACAGACCAGGCCGTGAACCTCACTACCCTCATTGGCAAGTGGACCAGCATCGACAAGAACTTTGAAATTCAGGAAGGAGGTGTGGTGAAATCGCATGTGGCGGCAGAAACACAACCCTGGACGGCCTGGAAGATTTACAACGGAAAACTTGTGCTCAACCGCGATACCTTCAGTGTGGCACGACTCGATGCCGACAGCCTTTTTCTTGAGAACAACCAAGGAATTTTTACCTATAAACGACAAAAGTAAATGGAACCATTCCGAGTGCATATATTGGGCTGCGGAAGCGCCCTGCCAACCATCAAACACAATGCTTCTTCGCAGATTGTAGAGCTGCGCGGAAAGATGTTTATGGTAGACTGTGCCGAGGGCACACAGGTGCTGCTGCGTCGCTCACGCATCGCGTTCACTAAAATTGGGGCAGTCTTCATCTCACATCTTCATGGCGACCACTGCCTGGGACTGATGGGAATGATTAGCACCTTTGGACTGATGGACCGGCGCACACCCTTGCAGGTGTATGCACCCAGAGAGTATGAATCGCTCTTTCAGGCCCAGATGGACATGTTCTGTGCGCGCCTCGACTACGAAGTGAGTTTTCATCCCGTAGACACCACCCGGCATCAGGTTATTTACGAAGACCGTAGCCTAACCGTAGAGTCGCTGCCATTGGAACACCGCGTGCCCTGCTGCGGATTCCTCTTCCGCGAAAAGCCAACCCTGCCACATATACGCCGAGAGATGATTGACTTCTATCACATTCCGCAAAGTCAGATTGGAAACATCAAGAATGGTGCAGGGTGGACCGACGAAGAAGGAAACAACGTGCCAAACGAACGCTTGGTGACACCACCCGACCCTTGCCGCAGCTATGCCTATTGCAGCGATACCCGCTATATGCCGCAGCTGCACCAACTGATAGAAGGCGTGAACCTGCTTTATCACGAAAGCACCTACGACAAGACCAAGGCCGACAATGCCCGGCTCTATTATCACAGTACTGCTGCCGAAGCAGCGCTCGTTGCACGCGATGCACATGTGGGCCAACTCATGCTGGGCCACTATAGTGCACGCTACGAAGATGAAAACATTCTGCTCAACGAAGCCAAGGAAGTGTTCCCCAATACCTTCCTGAGCGACGAAATGATGGTTGTTGACGTTAAATAATATTAAAAGTACAATAACTTCGGCCTTATGCTGCCTTTTTCTCGCCAAGAATGCTTATCTTTGCGGAAAGCTTTTAAAACTATACGTATATGATTAAATTCTTACTCAAAATATCTCTTGCAGCATCGTTGATGCTGGCAGTGCCCACAGCAATGTTTGCTGCTCAGGCCATTGAAATCATCGAAACAGAGCAACAGGCCGTTTCAATTGTGGTTTCGGAATCGTCGCTGAGGGTGACAGGGGCCAACGGGCAGATGCTATACATATATAATATAGCAGGCGTGAGGGTGATGAGCGTGAAAATTGACGGTCCTGAAAAGCGTATCGAACTGAGTGGCCTTCCCAATGGGTGCTATATCGTGAAAGTTGGTAAGACCGTTCGAAAGATTTCCGTTAGATAACGTGCTCCGGCCTTGAGGTTTCATTACATATTTTGCTTTTTTATTTGCGTTGCACTGAGCATGATGTCGTGCGGCGGGAAAAGCGAGAATCCAAATGCACATTTGGAGATGTCTTATTATGACTCCCTGCGAAATGAAGAATGGAACCTGAACCCCGAAAAGCTGCACGATGAGCTTGGCCGCTTGGTGAAAAGCAGCACCAAGCAAATGAAAGCCGACCGCAAAGCTATAGACTATTACCAGGCACACGGCGAACTGCTTTGGGTGAACAGGCAAGGGGTGAGCAGTCAAGCCGACAGCCTGCTGGCATCGCTGAGGCTGGTGGGAGAGATGGGACTTAACGCCGACGAGTTTTTCGTGGCTCAGATTGAGCGCGATTTGAACAGAATGCGGCAATTTACCTTCTCTGAATCGCATCCCATTTGTAAGGTGGCAGCACGGTTGGAGCTGAACCTTACAAAAGCTTTTCTGCGCTTAACAGCCGGACAACGTTTCGGTTTTGTGAATCCCAGCAACGTGTTCAACAGGCTCGATCCGGTTGAAGGTGACACCACCGGTAAAAGATTTAAAACCCTCTTTGGAATACCCATGCAGCATGCCGGCGAGGAATTCTTTTCTAAGGCATTGCGCATGATCAAGAACGACAGTGTCGTGCCATTTCTGCACGAATGTAAACCCCAAGACTCTTTGTTCTATCAGCTGCAGCACAGGTTGCAGCAAGGCACGGCAAACCAAGTCGAGCGCAAAGTGCTGCTCTGCAACATGGAGAGGTGTAGATGGCGTTTCTATGAGCGTCCTGCTGATTACAGAAAATATGTGATGGTGAACATTGCCAACTTCAGGCTCGAAGCCGTGGGGGGCAGTGAACCACTCACCATGAAGGTGGGGTGCGGAACCACGAGAACAAAAACCCCATTGCTCACCAGCAAAATCAATCTCATACAGCTCAACCCGGTGTGGGTGATGCCTAAGAGCATTGTGGAGAAAGACATCGTGAGGCATTTGGGCGATGACGATTATTTCGAGCGCAACAACTATTACGTCTATGAGGTCTCTACTGGCCGGCACATCGATTTAGAAGATGTGACAGCCGACATGCTGCACTCCGGAAAATACAAGGTGGCACAGCAGGGCGGAGCAGGAAACGCCCTGGGGCGCATCATCTTTCGCTTCCCCAACGACTTTTCGGTTTATCTTCACCACACCTCGTCGCCCGGATTCTTCAGAAGAAATGACCGCGGCGTGTCGCATGGTTGCGTGAGAGTGGAACAACCTTTCGAACTTGCTAAATTCCTGCTGGCCGACAAAGATGAAGAGTTTCTGGAACGTGTGCATTATTCTATAACAGCCGATTTGGAAGCAGAAGACCTGGAACGCTCTAAGTTGTTGCGCAGTGTGGAGGTTTCGCCACCGGTTCCGCTGTTTATCACATACTACACTGCCTACCCCGACACCAACGGACAACTGCAGTATTATAAAGATGTGTATGGGTACGACGATGTGTTGTTTGAACATCTTGCATGGATAACGAAATAACCATACACGCCATGTGCCCATCAGAAGCAGAAGAGAACCGCGAAGCCTTCGCTCAGGTGGTGCAACAATACAGTGAACCTCTGTATTGGAAAATAAGGCGTATGGTTCTCTCTCACGACGATGCCAACGATGTGTTGCAAAACGTGTTTCTGAAAGCATGGACCAACATGGGCGAGTTTAAAAACAAGTCGCGCATGTCTACATGGCTCTATCGCATAGCCGTTAACGAAACACTCGACTTCTTGCGCAAGAAAAAACGAATGGACTCTTTCTGTGGCTCCGACGACGCATCGGTGGCCAATCAGCTGCTGGCCGATGAATATTTCGATGGCGACGAAACACAGGTACAGTTGCAAGAAGCCATTGCCCAGTTGCCCGAAGTGCAGCGGATGGTTTTCAACCTGCGCTATTTCGACGAGATGAAATATTCTGAGATGAGCCGCCTGCTTGATACATCAGAGGGAGCACTGAAAGCAAGCTACCATCTCGCAGTGAAGAAAATTACCGAGTTTTTTAAACAACACGATTAAACCTTGTGCGCCAAGGTTCGTCAAAAAAAATATAAAAGGAATGAAAGTATGAACATGAATCATGAAGAGAAATACTTGGCAGAACGGTTTGGAAGAAAGCAACCGTTCAAGGTTCCTGAGGGATATTTTGAACAGTTCAATGCCGGCATCATGGCAAAGCTGCCATTATGTTCTGCAAGCAGCAAGCTGAATGAGGGGGGGCTGAAAGCGACACGCTGGCAACGGTTGCGCCCGTTCGCAGCAGCGGCAGCAGTGATGGCCATGCTGGTTTCGGGAGCCTGGCTCTACTTGCAGCGTGCCGACGGAAGGATGAATGTGGCAGAAACACTTGCCAAAAGCGAGAAATCAATGTCGGCAACCGGAAACTTCGACAGAGCCGCCGACTACACCATGATGGAAAACGAAGATTTTTATGCCTGCGTGGCTGAATATTGATCAGGAGGGAAATGGTATGAAGAAAATTCTATTTGTTGTTTGTTCGTTGCTGTTGGCACTGAATCTCTTCGCCCAGCAAGAAAAACCCAACTTCGACCCTGCCAAGTTTGAAGCCGAGCTGGAACAGTTCGTAACCACCGAAGCATGCCTGTGCCCCAACGAGGCTTCGGCTTTCTTCCCCGTATACAGAGAAATGCGCAAGAAGCAGAAGGTGATTTTCGACCAAATTCGCCGGTCGAGACATACCGACACCAGCAACGACAAAGCTTGCGAAGAAGCCATTCAGAAGCAAGACCGGTTAGACCTGGAGATTAAACAGCTGCAGCAAGACTATCACAACCAGTTCATGCGCATTATTCCAGCCTCGAAGGTGCTGAAAGTGATCAGGGCCGAGGAAAAGTTCCATCGCCAGTATTTCAGAAAAATGGCTAAGCATTAAGCTTGAAGAACACAAATTTTGATGCAACGTTATTTTATTTATTTCTCATACGATGGTGCCAACTATCATGGTTGGCAGATACAACCCAATGGCAATTCCGTTCAGGCTGAACTGCAAAAGGCACTGACGATGCTGCTCGGCCGGGAAACCCTTGTTGTGGGTGCCGGGCGCACCGATGCCGGTGTGCATGCACGAATGATGGTGGCCCACTTCGACAGCGAAGCAAGCATCGAAGCACCACAGCTCGCCTACCGGCTGAACCGCATACTCCCACAAGACATATCGGTGAGCAAGGTGGAACCGGTGGATGCCGGCATGCATGCCCGTTTCAGTGCAACGGCACGAACCTATCGCTATTTTATCCACACAGAAAAGAATCCATTCCTCAGACGCTATTCCTGTGAACTGCATTACCGGCTCAACTTCGACACTATGAATGAAGCTGCGGCCTATCTGCTCACGCAATCCGACTTTGCATCGTTTTGCAAAGCCGGTGCCGATGTGAAAACAACCTTGTGCCAAGTGCGTTCGGCAGCGTGGCATCAGATTGAGGCAAACAGCTGGTATTTCGAAATATCGGCCAACCGCTTTCTGCGTAACATGGTGAGAGCCGTGGTTGGAACGCTCATTGAAGTGGGAAGAGGAAGAATGACGGTAGAGGACTTTAAACAAGTGGTGGCCGACCGGCAGCGCACATCGGCCGGCGAAAGCATGCCCGGACATGCCTTGTTCTTAGAAAAAATTGAATATTAGATATGTGGCTGTTGTTAGCTTTTATGTCGGCAGCGTTGCTTGGCTGCTACGACTCCTTTAAGAAAACGGCACTTAAAGAGAATGCTGTGGTGCCGGTGCTCTTTCTCAACACCTTGTTTTCGTCGCTCATCTTTCTGCCTTTCATCTGTCTTTCACAATGCTCTGCCGCCATCGATGGCACCATCTTCCATGTAGCCTCAGGCGGATGGGAAGAACATCGCTACATCCTGCTGAAGAGCGTTATCGTGCTTTCGTCGTGGATATTCGGCTATTTCGGCATGAAGCATCTGCCGCTCACCATTGTCGGTCCCATCAATGCCACAAGGCCGGTGATGGTGCTGGTGGGAGCATTGCTGGTTTTTGGCGAACGGTTGAACCTCTGTCAGTGGATAGGTGTGATGCTGGCCGTGGTGTCGTTTCTGCTGCTCAGCAGAAGCGGAAAGAAAGAGGGCATCGACTTCAAACACGACAAGTGGATTTATTTCATTGTGCTGGCAGCTGTGCTGGGAGCCGTGAGTGGACTCTACGACAAATACATCATGGCACCCGTGAGCGAGGGCGGTGTGGGGCTCGACCGCATGATGGTGCAGAGCTGGTATAACATTTATCAGTGTGGGCTGATGGGTTTGATGCTGCTGCTCTTGTGGTATCCTCACCGAAAAAAGACCACCCCCTTCCGTTGGGATTGGAGTATCATCTTCATCAGCATCTTTCTGAGTGCTGCCGACTTCATGTATTTCTATTCACTCAGTTTAGAAGGAGCCATGATCAGCATTGTTAGTATGGTCAGGCGCGGTTCGGTGCTCGTGAGCTTTCTTTTCGGCGCCGTGGTGTTCCACGAAAAGAACCTGCGCAGCAAGTTCGTAGATTTGGCTTTGGTGCTTTTGGGAATGATATTCCTCTATTTTGGAAGTAAATGAGAACTTTAACGTGCAAACTGTAACGACTTTTAAAAAAAATTCGTAACTTTGACTTCGTCGAAGTTACCTTTCGTTCGGAAATACAAAGAAAAACAATTTTTTCTTTGTGTTTCTCTCACTTATTTCGTAACTTTGCACGGATTTAATGATAGAATCTACTTTTTTATGGCAAATAACATCTTCAAAGGCTTAGGCATAGCCCTCATCACTCCGTTTAAAGCTGATCATTCTGTAGACTATGTGGCACTGAAGCGACTGGTGGAATATCAAATTCAGAATGGAGCTGATTTCTTTTGCATATTGGCCACAACGGGCGAGACTCCTTGCTTGACAAAAGAAGAAAAGCAGCAGATTAAACAATTGGTGGTGGAACTGAATCATGGGCGGCTGCCCATTCTGATGGGATGCGGCGGCAACAACACCGCTGCCATTGTGGAGGAACTGAAAACCACCGACTGGAGCGGGGTGGATGGTGTGCTCAGTGTTTGCCCTTATTACAACAAGCCTTCGCAAGAAGGGCTCTTCCAGCATTTCAAAGCTATTGCCGAGGCTAGTCCCCTGCCAGTGGTGCTTTACAATGTGCCGGGGCGCACAGGCATCAACATGAAGGCAGAAACAACCGTTCGACTGGCCAAGACTTGCAAAAATATTGTTGCCATCAAAGAGGCCAGCGGTTCGCTTGAACAGGTAGACGAGATTATCAAGAACAAACCTTCGAACTTTGATGTGATCAGTGGCGACGACGCACTCACCTTTCCCATGATAGCCAGTGGTGCGGCAGGAGTGATTTCGGTTATTGGAAATGCACTGCCCAAAGAATTCTCGCGCATGATTCGCTATGAATTCAGAGGCGAATACGAGCCGGCACGCAAAATTCACCATCGGTTCACGGAACTCTACAGCTTGCTTTTCGTTGATGGCAACCCGGCAGGAGTGAAAGCGCTGTTACACGAGATGGGATTCATTGAAAACGAATTGCGCTTGCCACTGGTTCCCACGCGCATTACCACCATGCAGAAGATGGCCGCCATCCTGAAGGAGTTGCGCATTTAGCAGGCTTCACTCAGCACCTTTCACTCAGCACCTTTCACTCACAGCAGGCGAGACAGCAGCAAACCGGCCGACAGCAGTAAGCCGAAAATGAAAATGTTGCGGGCGGTGGAGCCAAGAACGCGGTTCAGAGCGCGCCCTTTCCCAATTTTGCAGAGCTCTCGATAAGTGGCTATGTGGAATGGCAGATAGCCTGCAAGGGGTAGCACAGCAGCCATGTGCCATCCTTTCAACCAAAACAAACCGCACAGGGCGCATGCCGCAAGGCCAAGACCCAGATAAAGGCGTTCGCCCCAGCACGAACCGATGAACACGATGAGTGTGCGCTTTCCGTCGCGGAGGTCGTTCTCGATATCGCGGTAGTTGTTCACAACAAGCAGCGTGTCAACAACCAAGCCGCAAGCCAATGCCACTGCAAAGGAATCATAGCTGAATGATTGCTGCCGGGCGGGAAGGGTGAGAAAGCGAGTCATAGTAACCGGAACCAACCCGAAGAACAGCAACACCAGCAGGTCGCCCATACCTATATAAGAAAGGTGGGTGGTATAGAGAAAACAGAAAACCACGCACAAGGCACCCACGCCAATCATGGTCCATCCGCCATAAGCAACCAGGGGCAGGCCTATGGTACAGGCAAGAGCGGTAGTGAAGAGAATACCCTTTTTCATGGCATTGCCCGTTATCCATCCCTGCGAACAGGCCCGCAGCGGTCCCAGACGGTCGGGTCCGTCGTTGCCACGGAGAAAGTCGAAATAGTCGTTCACGAAATTGGCATCAATCTGCATGATGAAAGCAAAGAGCAGGCATAGCAATGCCGGCACCAGACGAATGGAATTTCCGCATTCGGCATAGGTCAGGGCAATGCCAATCATCACCGGAACAGCAGCACCGGAAAGAGTCTTCGGTCGGGCGGCAAGAAGCCATGCTTGCAAAGAGTTGGTTCGTATCATCTTATTGTGTAACTTTAAATAGTGTTTCAGTTTTTGATAATCAGCTTGCAAAATTACTGAAAAATGTGTAATTTTGCAAACCTATAAGGAAATAAGCCTATGGACAGTCAGCAAGTGAACCTCGAATTAATGAATTTCGTAGAAACCCAAATATTACCTCAATATGCTCATTTCGGCGCTTCACACGGAATAAGCCATGCCCAGCGTGTGATTGCCAACAGCTTGAAACTGGCCCAAAGCTTGGGAGCCGATGTGAACATGGCGTATGCGATTGCAGCCTACCACGACTTGGGAATGAGCGGTCCCAGAGCCATACACCATATCACCGGAGGCAAAATACTGCAATCCGACCGCCGGTTGAGGCGGTGGTTTTCTGAAGAGCAAATAAAAGTGATGAAGCAGGCCATTGAAGACCACCGTGCCTCGTCGAGCCATGCCCCCCGAAGTCTTTATGGAAAAATAGTTGCCGAAGCCGACCGTGACCTCGACCCCGACACCGTTTTCCGCCGCACCATTCACTTCGGCAAAGAGCAATACCCAGACAAGAGTATGGAAGAACAATGGGAACGTTTTCGTGAGCACATGCTGAACAAGTATTCTGCCCAAGGATATATTCACCTATGGTTGCCCCATTCGCCCAACGAGGGAAACCTGCGTGAAATTCGCCGCATTATAAGCAATCCGCCCGAACTGCGTGAGCGGTTCGAGCGGATATTTGATGAGATTTCTGCAGAAAATTAGAAAGGAAGGTCGTCGGAACTCTCGTCTGCATTTGCTGGAGGGAATGGTGCCTGAGCAGCCGGGGCAGGGTTGCCAAAAGCGGTGGCGGCGGGAGCGGGCTGGCCAGCCGTAACACCTATTGTGGAGGGATCAACCTGGCGAACATCGTAGGCACGGATGCTGTTAAACCAGCGGCCATTGTATTCGTGGGCGTCAATGTCGAAAGACACCATCACTTCCTGACCCACCTGAATGTTGAAGCGGCGCAGGCGATCCTCCCCAAGCACAGAGAATACCATCTTCTTGGGGTATGTTTCATGTGTTTCAATCACAAAATCTTTAGCTTTCCATTCGCCACGCGCAGAGGTTCCACTGCGCTCGGGTGTTTCTGCAATTACTTTTCCTTGTAAATCCATTGTTGTAATTTTTGATATTCTTTTTCTTAAATATGATTCGAAAATCGCTTTTCGTTGGCGAAATTAATAAAATAGTTCTAAAAAGGAAAACTTTTATCACGTTTTTTTTGTCACAAACAAGGGTTTTTTGTATTTTTGTGCTTGAATCTGAATATAAATTATCAAAGTAAACATAAAAATGAGATTTACAGTATCAAGTTCCGCCCTGTGCGGAAAGCTTCAAACCCTTGCTAAGGTTATCAACAGTAAAAACTCGTTGCCCATTCTCGAGAGCTTCCTCTGCGAGGTGAGAAATGGAGAAATCGTTCTCACTGCAAGCGACAGTGAAAACATGATGCAGTCGTCGCTGCAACTTTCTGAATGCGATGGCGAAGGGGCTTTCGCAGTGCCCAACCGCACTATTCTCGACGCCGTGAAGGAACTTCCCGAACAGCCACTCACCTTTGAAGTGAATACCGATAACCTGACCATCAAAATCTTATATCAAAACGGTGTTTATAATTTCACCGCTCAGAATGCCGACGAATTTCCACGCATGCAGCATATTCCGGATGGCGCTACAGTCATCAACATGCAGTCGGTGGCCCTCTCCGACAATATCAACCGTTCGCTTTTCGCCACTGCACAAGACGAGCTTCGCCCCGTGATGAACGGTATTTATTTCGACCTTTCGGCAGAAGGGCTGGCCATTGTTGCAAGCGACGGGCACAAACTGGTGCGCAACAAAAACTTTAACGTCACCAGCGAACAGCCGGCAGCCTTCATCCTGCCCAAAAAGCCTGCCATGCTGCTCAAAAACGTGCTGGGAAGAGATGGGGGCGACGTGGTTATCAAGTTTGACGATAAAAATGCCGAAATCAGATTTGCCGACGGTGTGCTCGTGTGCAGGCTCATCGAAGGGCGCTATCCCAACTACAACTCCGTGATACCGCAGGATAATCCCAACCAGCTCACCATCGACCGCAAGGCTCTCATGGGAGCCATCCGTCGCGTGCTCCCGTTCGCCAGCGAAAGCAGTCAGCTCATTCGGTTCCACCTCGAAGCCGGCAGACTGGAAGTTTCTTCCGAAGATATCGACTTCGCCACAAGCGCCAAGGAAGAAATCGTTTGCGACTATAACGGACAGAACATGAACATTGGTTTCAAGGGCAGTTCCGTGTCTGAGATTCTATCCAACATCGAGAGCGAAAGCATTATTATGGAACTTGCCGACCCGAGCCGTGCGGGAATCATCGTGCCGGCTGAACAACCCGAAGGGGAAGACATTCTGATGCTGATTATGCCAATGTTGCTGAACGATTAGTTTTTCTGCTATTTTTTTATTCTTTTTTTATGAAACTAAACCTCACTAAGCCCCTCGTTGTCTTCGATTTGGAGACAACGGGGCTTGATATTGTTAACGACCGTATCATTCAAATCTCTTATATCAAGGTGTTCCCCTCTGGACAAGAGGAACGCAAGAACCTTTTTGTGAACCCTCAGAAAACCATTCCGCCAGAAGTGGTGAAGCTCACGGGAATCACCAATGAAGATGTTGCCAATGCTCCCACCTTCAAGCAACTGGCACCCTCGCTGAGCGAAACCTTCACCGGGTGCGACTTCGCCGGCTTCAACTCTAACCACTACGATATTCCCCTGCTGGCAGAAGAGTTTCTGCGTGCCGGCATCGATTTCGATTTCAACCGGTGCCGCCTGATTGATGCACAAACCATCTTCCACAAAATGGAGCGCCGTAACCTGGCTGCGGCATATAAATTCTATTGCGGACGGAAGATGGAAGAAGATTTCACTGCCCACAGAGCCGATGAAGACACCGAAGCTACCTATCGGGTGCTGATGGCACAGCTGGATATGTATAATCCGGAGACACAGGTAGAACCCGAGAAGCATCTTGTGAACGACATGCAGATGTTGGCAGAGTTTTCTAAAACCAACGACAATGTAGACTTTGCCGGGCGCATTGTTTGGCGTGAAGAAAAAGATGCACATGGCAATGTTGTTAAAGATGAAAACGGTAAGCCGGTGAAGCGTGAATACTTCAACTTTGGCAAATATAAGGGGCAGGCCGTGGTGGATGTGCTCAACCGCGACCCAGGTTACTATAGCTGGATGCTTTCCAGCGATTTCGCCAATAACACCAAACAAGTGCTCACCCGCATCAGACTGCGTGAGTTTAATGCGCGAAAAGCTAAAACCAATCAATAATAGTCAATTATAGTTCGCTATGCTGAAAAGGGTGATACCAATTGTTCTTCTTTCGGGGCTCATCGTGTGCCATGCCATGGCACAGGAATTGCAGGCCAAGGTGAACATCACACACAACCAAATTCAAGGAACCGATGCCAGTGTGTTTGAAAACCTGCAGCAAACGTTGGAACAGTTCATCAACGACCGCCAATGGACCAATCTGCAGTTTCAACAAAACGAGCGCATTCCGTGCAGTTTCAACATCAATGTCACCAAATACGATAAAGATGCGAACCTCTTTTCATGCACGGCGATGATTCAGGCAACGCGGCCCGTCTACAATTCTTCCTACACCACCACCTTATATAATAATAAGGACGCGAGCTTTAACTTCGTCTTCGCACAGTTCGACCAGTTGGAGTTCAGTGAAGAGAACGTAGACAATCAGCTCACCGCACTCGTTGCCTACTATGCCTATCTGATTATTGGACTCAATCTCGATTCCTTTGCCCCTATGGGAGGCGAAGATGTGTTACAGCGCTGCATGAACCTGGCCAACAATGCCCAGTCGCTCAACTTCCCCGGGTGGAAAGCCTTTGAAGACGACCGCAACCGCTTTGCCTTCATCAACGACTATGTGGATGCAGGCATGGCACCCTTCCGGCAGCTGCAATACGACTATTATCGAACCGGACTCGACGAAATGGCCAACAATGCCGACCGCGGGCGCACCAACATCACCACTGCACTTGAAAACGATTTGAAGAAATGTCACGAAGACCGACCCCTGAGCATGTTGCCTCAAATATGGACCGACTATAAACGCGACGAGCTTGCCAATATCTATAAAGGCAAAGGGACGCAGAAAGAGAAAGAAACAGTCTACGACATTTTGTTTGGTATCAATGCCAGTCAAAACAACGCATGGTCAAAAATCAAAGAATAAATGCTGAAGCAATTATACATTAAGAATTTCACACTCATTGAAGAACTCGATATTCCGTTCCATCCCGGATTCTCGGTAATCACCGGCGAAACGGGCGCGGGAAAGAGTATCATTCTGGGTGCCATAGGATTGTTGCTGGGAAACCGTGCCGACACAAAACAGATTAAAACGGGCAAAGACCGCTGCACCATAGAGGCTCATTTCGACTTGAGCCACTATCACTTAGAAACCTTTTTTCGAGACAACGACATCGATTACGATGCCACCGACTGCATTATCAGACGCGAAATCAACGCCAGCGGAAAGAGTAGGGGATTCATCAACGACACACCCGTGCCCCTTACTTTGATGAAAGATTTGGGCAACAGGCTCATTGATATTCACAGTCAGCACCAGAACCTCTTGCTCAACAAAGAAGATTTTCAGCTGAGTGTTGTCGACATCATCGCTCAAAGCCAGGCGCTGCTCGAAGATTATCAGACCGAATACAGCAGGCTGCGCAGCGATGAGAAGAAACTGCAGGCACTCGAAGAAGAACTCAGGCAGAGCCAAGCCAACGAAGAGTTCATGCGATTCCAGTTCAACGAACTCGACCAGGCCAACCTGCACGAGGGAGAAGACGAAGAGTTGGAAGAACGTTATGAGATGCTCAGTCATGCCGAAGAAATTAAAATGGCCTTCTTCGAAACCGACAATATCTTGCTCAACAGCGACGGAAGCGTTGTAGACAGCATGAAAACAGCCGTTGGCAAGATGCAGGAGATAGAGCGTGTTTACACACCCGTTCATGAAATAGCAGAACGCATGAACAGTCTTTACATCGAACTGAAGGATTTGGCGCAAGAGGTGAGTCAGCAAACCGACAGAATTGATTTCGACCCCGCCGAATTGGATAGAATCAACGAACGCCTCGATTTGTTGAACACCCTTCTGCATAAGCACCGGGTCGACTCCGTTACTGCACTCATTGGCATCAGAGACCAGCTGAACACCCAGCTCAGCTTGATCGACAATTCCGACGAAAAGGTGCAGGAACTGAAGGCAAGGATTGATGAGCAGAAAGCCATTTGCAACGACAAGGCCCGGAAGCTTTCTGCACAGCGAGCCAAGGCAGCAACCCAAGTGGAAAAAGAAATATTGAAACGTCTGGTGCCAATGGGCATTCCCCATGCACGCTTTCAGGTAGACCTCAGTGCAAAGCCGTTAAGCGTGGATGGAGCTGACAGAATTGCCTTCCTTTTCAGTGCCAACACCAACACCTTGTTGCAGCCCATCACACAGGTGGCATCGGGGGGAGAGATTGCCCGTGTTATGCTTGCCTTGAAAGCCCTGATTAGCGGCGCAGTGAAGTTGCCCACCATCATCTTCGATGAGATAGACACGGGCGTGAGCGGTCGTGTGGCCGAGCAAATGGCTCAAATCATGCAAGAAATGGGATGCCACAACCGGCAGGTTATCAGCATCACCCACCTGCCTCAGATTGCTGCCATGGGCACTTCGCACTATAAGGTTCAGAAAGAAGAAACCCCCAACGGCACCAACAGTCAGATGAAAGAACTCACCCCCCAGGAGCGAGTCACCGAAATTGCCCAGATGCTCAGCGGTTCTAATGTAACAGAGGCAGCCATCAGCAATGCCAGGGAACTGCTCAAACTCCAATAATCAATCACATCCAGTCGGTTATGAATTTCATGAAGATTATATTCCTTTTTTCCAGTTTGTTGCTCACACTATGCATTCATGCTCAGCCGGAGGCCGTGAAGAAATCGGCTGCGGCAGTATTCACCCTCACCACTTTCAGCAACCAAGGCACCATTATAGCATCCACCAAGGGCGTGTTCATCGGCTCCAATGGTGAAGCCATAGCCGCATGGGAACCTTTCATTGGTGCACAGCAGGCCGTGGTTGTTGATGCCAATGGTCAGAAAATGGAAGTGGAGTCTGTCATGGGAGCCAACGAACTCTACGATGTATGTAAGTTCAAGGTGAACGGAACCACCCCCGCGGCACCAGTGGCCATGAACCCCTCGGCACCGGCCGAAAAGGTATGGCTGGCCGATTATTCCATGAAAAAGCCCAAGGTGAAAGCCGTTGCCATCACAGCCACCGAGAAGTTCATGCAGAAATACACCTACTATATTTTCAATACCAAACAGCCCGAAAACATGGCTGGCTGTCCGTTCTTCAACAACAAGGGCGAGGTGATAGGCTTTCTGAAACATTCCAAGAAAGAAAACGAGGTTACAGCCACCGATGCCGCCTTTGCCAACGACTTCGAGCTGAACGGCCTTTCCATGAACAACCCCATCCTTCGTGAAACGGCCATCCGCATTGCACTTCCGCAGCAACTCTCCGATGCCCGGCTCGCCCTGATGGTGGCCGAACAGAAAAACGATTCGCTCAAGTATGCCCAGTATGTAGACGAGTTCATCGAGAAATTTGCCAACGAACCCGACGGTTACATGGCAAAAGCCCGACAAGAAGTGGCAGCCCGGCGCTTCGACAATGCCGTGAACATTGTAGAAACAGCCCTCAAAACGGTAACAAAAAAAGACGAGGTGCATTCCGGTTATGCCACCCTCATCTTTAACAAGATGGTGTTTCAGCCCGACACCCTCTATGCCCCCTGGACTTTAGAGAAAGCTTACAGCGAAGCTACCCAGGCTTATGCCCTCAACCCGCTGCCTGTTTACCAACATCAGCAGGCACAGATTCTCTTCAGCATGAACAAGTATCAAGAGGCTTACAACATCTTCATCAACCTCACCCACACCAACATTCGCAACGGCGAACTCTTCTATGAAGCTGCCCAGTGCAAACAGCGGCTCAATGCAGGGCGTGAAGAAATTCTCAGCCTGCTCGACAGTGCCGTTCAAGCCCAGCCCTTGTCGAACATCTCTGCCCCTTATGTGCTTGCCCGCGGCAGGTTCCTTGAAGAAGGCGGAGCGCATCGCAAAGCCCTGATGGATTATAACCAGTATGATACCTTGATGTTTGGGCGGGCCTCGGCCGAATTCTACTACACCCGCTACAAGTGCGAAATGAAGCTGCGCTCATATCAGCTGGCACTCAACGACATCGCCCATGCCATCCTCATCAATCGCCAAGAACCCCTCTATTATGCCGAAATGGCGTCACTCCAGCTAAAGGTGAACCAGTTAGACGATGCCATCAAAACTTCCGACATGTGCATTGCCCTGGCACCCGACTATGCCGACCCCTATATCATCAAAGGTGTTGCACTCGGTGAGAGCAATCGCAAAGCAGAGGCCTGCGAGGTGCTCACGAAAGCGAAAGAATTGGGAGATGAACGAGCCGGCTCACTCTTGGAAAAATACAAGCCATAACAAAGCATAAAAGTGATCGGGGGGAGGAGTGATTCCGTTGGGATTCGAACCCAAGACCCACAGCTTAGAAGGCTGTTGCTCTAATCCTACTGAGCTACGGAACCCTTTTGCGGCTGCAAAATTACTAATAATTGTTCACATACGAGCAAGATTGCCTCCTTTTGTTGTTTGTTGATTAAGATTATTTAACAGAGTATGAGACTTTCCATTATCGTTCCTGTTTATAATAACGAGAACACGTTGGCCCGTTGCCTTCAAAGCATATTGAGGCAATCGTTCCGCGACTACCAGTTGATTCTTGTCGATGATGCTTCAACCGATGGGAGCGGCTTGTTGTGTGACCGATATGTGCAGGCCGACCATCGGGTGCAGGTGATTCACAAGAAGTCGAATGTGGGACTCAGCGAAGCTCGCAACAGTGGCATCCGCAAAGCTCATGGCGAATATATCACCTTCATCGATGCCGACGATTACATTGCTGCCGGCACGCTTGAAGCGTTGATGGAGATTCTGATGGTGCACCACGAATACGACATGCTGGAATATCCCGTTTGGGAACGCTTTGGCCACCCCCGGCGGCAGCATCGCCTGCAGTTCAAGGCAACTGCCTACGACAATATCGACGATTATTGGTTTCGCTGTAAGGCTTATCTTCATTCTTATGCCTGCAACAAAATATACCGCACCGCGCTGTTCAGTGATGTGCGATTCCCAGTTGGTAGGAAATTCGAAGACATCTACACCTTGCCACAACTGCTCTCCAGGTGCAACTATATCGCCACCACCAATGTGGGACTCTATTACTATTGCTACAACCCCGCGGGAATCACCGCCAAGGCATCAGGCTCCGACCTCAACCAACTGCTACAGGCACATCTGCCCATCGTGGGTAAGCTGCATGCCATAGACCCGCAGTATACCAATGCCCATGCTGCCACCTATTATGCTCATGTGCTCAACATACAGCTCGATGTCTATGAGCGCTTGCCACACTGCAAGCTTTCATTGCCCGTGCTGCCCTATCGTTCTACTGTTAAACTTCAATTGTTAAACCTTCTCGGACTACAAAGATTATGTCGCATCAACAAGCTCTTTCACCAGATAACAGGCAAACACCGCTCGTAACATTCATTGTCACCACCTACAATCTTCCCCTGCCTCTGCTCAAACAATGTCTGGCAAGCATTCTTGCTCTGTCGCTCCAACCATCCGAGCGAGAGATTATCGTGGTTGATGATGGCAGTGACTCGCCGGTTGCCAGCAGTCTTGGCAGTCAGCTCAACGCCGTCACTTACATCTGGCAACCCAACCAGGGGTTGAGTGCAGCGCGCAATGCCGGCATCAGCCTCGCCCACGGAACCTACATCCAGTTCGTCGATGGCGACGACTATCTCCTGAAGCCTGCCTATGAACATTGCCTCGAACTTCTCCGGCAACACACCCCCGACATGGTGATGTTTGAATACACCCACCATGCTCAGGTCCATCAGCAACCCACCGACGATTTCTATCCCTCCGGCACGGCCTACATGCGGCAGCATAACATCCACGCTACCGCATGCGGCTATCTCTTCCGCCGCAAGACAATGGGTGCCCTGCGGTTCACTCCCGGCATTTTTCACGAAGACGAAGAGTTCACACCCCTGCTGCTCCTCAGTGTAGATTCGCTCATCCACACCTCGGCTGCAGCCTATTTCTATCGAGTGCGCAACAATTCCATCACGCAAGACAAGAATCCCGAAGTGCATCAGAAAAGGCTCACAGACTTCATGAGCGTTATCTCGCGCTTGCAGTCTGTTGCCGACCGCATTCCCTCCACCGACAAGCTGGCTCTGCAACGGCGCATCTCTCAGCTCTCTATGGATTATATCTATAACACCATGGTGCTTACCCGCTCTGCCAGTAGTGTGGAGGCATGCGTTGAACAGCTCCGCAGCGAAGGATTGTTCCCTCTGCCATCTATCCGCTACACTCGGAACTACCGCCTGTTCCGCCTGCTTTCCAATTCGCACATGGGCCGTTTGTTGCTAACACATCTTCTTCCTAATAATAAATAATCAGCATCATGCGTGTTCTGTTGTTAGGTGAATATAGTAATGTGCACTGGACCTTGGCCGAGGGACTTAGAATGCTCGGACACGAGGTTTGTGTTGTTTCCAATGGCGACTTCTGGAAAAACTACCCGCGCGACTACGACCTCTCCCGTCACCCCTGCAAACCCCTCGATGGCGTAGCTTTCCTGTGCAAGCTTCTCAGGTTACTGCCCAAGCTGCGTGGCTATGATGTTGTGCAGCTCATCAATCCCATGTTTCTCGAGCTGCGCGCCCAGCTCATCTTCCCCGTTTATGACTACCTGCGTCGCCATAATCGCAAGATTGTGCTTGGCGCTTTTGGCATGGACTACTATTGGGTGAGCACCTGCTGCAACGAGAAACCCCTGCGCTATAGCGACTTCAACATCGGCGATGAGCTTCGCCAAGACGAGTGTGCCCTCACAGAACGTGCCGACTGGGTTGGCACCGCCAAGGAGCAGCTCAACCGCCATGTGGCATCAACCTGTCATGGCATTGTTGCCGGACTTTACGAATACTGGGCATGCTACACGCACCATTTCCCTGCAAAAACCGTGTTCATCCCTTATCCTATAGACCTCCCCTCAGAGAATCTCTCTGGTTCAAGTGCCGAGGATAGTTTTTCGCATGCAGGCAAGGGGCCGGTGAAGGCATTCATCGGCATCAATAAGAAGAGAAGTCATTACAAAGGTACCGACATCATGCTGCAGGCTGCGCAGGCCATTGCCCGCCGCTATCCTCAGCAGTTCCGGCTCACCATTGCCGAGAGCGTTCCCTTTGCCGAGTACCAACATCTGATGAACCATTCTGATGTCATCCTCGACCAGCTCTACAGCTACACCCCCTCCATGAACTCCCTGTTGGCCATGAGCAAGGGCATCGTGTGCGTGGGAGGCGGCGAGCCCGAGAACTACGAGATTATCCACGAACCTCATTTGCGTCCCATCCTGAATGTAGAGCCCACCTACCAGAGCGTCTATCATGTGCTCGAGCAGCTGGTGCTTCATCCCGAGCAGCTGCCGCGTCTCAAGCGCGAAAGTGTGGAGTATGTCAGGCGGCACCACGAAAAACTCCGCGTGGCGAGTTGCTACACGGAGTATTACAAAAGCCTATAGGCCCGATATGTTTCAAAGGCGGTCGGGTTGCTCCCCACGCGTTACAGTTTCACTTTCTTCTTGGCCCCCTTGCTCTCGTTGCTCATGCGGTCGAGAGCCGTCACCACATAGGTGTGATTGCCTGGTTCCAGCTTGTTCTCGGGGATGGTGTAGAAGGTGTTGGTGGTGATGGCAACAATTTTAGAGGGGTCATCGAGGTTAATCTTTTCTTTTTTGTTGAACCGGTATACAACATAGCGCACGGCCTGATCTTTCCAGTCTATGCCCTTGGGTTCTTTCCAGAAGAGCACTTTCTCGTTTTCCATGTTCATGACGGTTAGACTTTTCGGTGCTTTGGGGGCCTTGGCATCGATGAAGGGCATGAGCGGTTGCAAGGCCGGGTGTTTCCAATAGTTCTTTCTGAGCATGGTGCCATAGTTGCCCACGTTGTCGACCGCGGCCTTGGCATACCAAAGCACGGTGCCCTGCACGTTGGGCATCTGACTGTGCAGACGGTATTTGGCATTCATCTGGTTGCTCTTGGCATTGTCGGGGTCGCTGAATTTCACGGTGCGCTCCACGTCTTCACCTATATACAACGGGCGGTTGGCAGCATAGCGGTTCCACCAGCGGATGAGTGTCTTGTAGTCGGCTGCTTTGTGCCCAATTTCCCAATAGAGTTGTGGCACACAATAGTCGAGCCACCCGTTGTTCACCCACATGAGCACGTCGGCATAGAGTTCGTCGTAGTTCTGCAGTCCGTTGGTGTCGCTTCCGTTCACGGGGTCGTTTTTCTTGTTTCTGTAGATGCCGAAAGGCGAAACGCCGAATTTCACCCATGGTTTCACCTGGTGAATGGTTTCGTAGATTTTTTTGATGAACACGTTCACGTTGTCGCGCCGCCAGTCGTGAATGTCTTTTATTCCGTTGTTGTGTGTACGGAACTCCTTTTGGTCGGGAATCTCCTGACCAGGTGCGGGGTAGGGGTAGAAATAGTCGTCGATGTGTATGCCATCCACATCATATCTTTTCACGATATCGGCAGCCACCTGGCAGATGTAGTCGCAGTTTTCGGGAATGCCCGGGTTGAGGATGAAGAGACCGTCGTAGGGGAACACCCGTTCCGGGTGCCGTATGGCAATGTGGTTAGATGCCAGGGCAGTAGTGGTTTTTGTTTTAGCCCGGTAGGGGTTGAGCCAGGCATGCAGTTCCATGCCCCGCTGGTGGCACTGTTTGATCATCCACTCCAGAGGGTCCCAATAGGGTGAGGGAGCCTTGCCCTGCTCTCCGGTTAGGAATCGGCTCCACGGTTCTATCTTGCTCTCATAAAGAGCATCGCATTCGGGTCTTACCTGAAAGATGATGGCGTTCACCCCGTCTTTCTGCAATTCATCGAGTTGGTAGCTCAGTGTTTTCTGCATTTGCGAGGTGCCCATGCCGATAAACTGGCCGTTCACACACTGAATCCATGCTCCGCGAAACTCTCTCTTGTTTTGTGCCAGGGCATTCTCTGCTGTGCAGAAGATAAGCAATGCCCATGCGAAAAATAGTTTGCTCACTAATTTCATGTTGTTGTTTATGTTTTTTGAAACGCAAAATTAGTAAAAACATGATGAATAAAAATAATAAAATCGTTAAATCATCTTAATGAAAATAACAACCTATCGATAAAACGATTATCTTTGCCATCATTAAATAAACAAAGGAAAAGTGTTATATAACATATTTTATAAAGATGCAGAAGATTTTTGTGTTGGCAGTTGCAGTTGCTGCCCTAACTTTCACCAACTGCGGAAACAAGAATGCCGGTGCTGCTGATGGAGCCGACACCGTTCAGGTTGCAGCTACTGATGTGGAGGCAGATGCCCAGGCTGTTATCAGTGAGCTGTCAAAGAATGTGGAGGCCAAGGATGCCAAGGCACTGCAGGCCACCATTGAGACTGTTCGCCAGAAGGCAGCAGAATATTTGGCCAACAACCCTGAGCAGGCAAAGGAATATCTCACTCAGGTGCAGACCTACCTGAAGGAGAATGCCGAGAGCGTGAAGGCTGCCGTTGGCAATAACGAAGTTGTGAACACTGCCATCACCACGCTCACCACCACTTCGGCTGATGATATTGTGAGCACGTTGAGTGCCACGCTGAACAATGCCGCTGCCGATGCTCAGGCTGCCGGTGAAGCAAAGGTTGAAGAGGCCAAGACAAAGGCCGCCGAGAAGGTGAACGAGGCTGCCAACAAGGTTGTTGAAGATGCGAAGGCAAAGGCCAACGAAGCTGCCAACAAGGCTGTAGAGGATGCGAAGGCAAAGGCTAACGAAGCTGCCAAGCAAGCCGGCAACGATTTGAAGAAAGGACTTGGCTTATAAAATATATATAGAACTATTATTTTAATTGAAACTCAACAAAACAAAAACAAAACACAAGCGAAACCGCATCTCCGTGAGGAAATGCGGTTTCTTTAGTTTATAACAAATTATTTATTTATTACTTATTACTTATACCCCATATATGCTCCAGTTTCCGGCGGTTGGTTATAGCCGGTGTTCTCGGCAGCCACGCTCAAGCGGTAGGGGATGTCTTCTTCGAGGCATGCCATGCGGTGGTTGGTGGGGTAGGGTGATACATAGATGCGCAGTTCTTTGCTGTCGTTGGTGCGGGTAACCACCTCTTCGCGCCAGTCGCCAAGCAGGTCGGCTGAAAGGCATGGGTTCGATTTTGTTCCATTGTTGAAGCGGCACCCCTCGAAGTGCACCAGCTGGTCGAAGCTGTTCTTTTGCCAGTTATATTTGAAAACACGCTCATGGTCGAGCAACTCGCGCAGCAGGTCGCCGTCCCACCAGATGCCGAAGTTGATGGTCGACCGTCCGTTTACGGCATCGCGCACCACCTCACCTTTTATATTATAGATGTGTGGGTCGGCCGTCGACCACAGTTCATATCCGGGGTTGGTGGGGTCAATGTCGGCTGCCATGCAGCGGCCCACATCCATGGGGCTCGGGTTCTGAAACAGCACTCTGCCCGTAGCTGCATCGCGGAAGTCAACACCGTCGCGTTTGTTTTCGTGACAGTCCCAGATGTAGAGTTTTCCATCGTCAGGTGAAGGCACCAGGTGAATGGCATCTCCATGTCCGAAGCCGGTGTTGTATAGACCGCGCCCGTTGTTGTCTACGCACATCGAACCGTAGGTAATCTCGTCGCAGCCGTCGCCATCCACATCGGCAATGCGCAGGTTGTGGTTTCCTTGTCCTGCAAACCCTTTCCATTCTTTTGTTGTTTCTACGGTGTCGAACACCCAGCGGCTCGTCAGCTCTTGTCCGTTCCAGTCCCATGCTGCTATCACCGTGCGCGTGTAGTAGCCCCGGCAGAAAACACCACTCGGGTGTTTGCCATCGAGATAGGCCACCCCCGCGAGAAAACGGTCGCAGCGGTTACCGTAGGTGTCGCCCCAACTGCCAATGTCGCCCCTTGAGGGTATGTAGTTTGTTGTTTGCAGCACGCGCCCGGTTAGTCCTTCAAAAACGGAAAGGTACTCCGGGCCGTCGAGAACACGTCCCAGGCGGTTGTCACGTTCATGGCATCGCCAGTCTTTCTCTGCATCGCCAATCGTGTTCCCTTGTCCGTCGCGGGTTCCATCGGCTGTTTTCACCATCAGTTCGGCTCGTCCGTCGCCATCGAAGTCGTAAACCATGAACTGGGTATAGTGTGCTCCTGCGCGGATATTCCGTCCAAGGTCTATGCGCCACAATCTGTGTTCTCGTTCTTTTGGGGAAGGAATCCGGTAGCAGTCGATGAGCACGTTGCCAGTGTATCCGGCATGTGAATTGTCTTTCGAGTTGGTGGGATCCCATTTGACGAAAATCTCATACTCGCCATCGCCGTCCACATCACCGATGCTTGCGTCGTTGGCTGTATATTCGAATTGCCTGCCGTCGGGAGTTTTTCCGCCTTCAGGCTTGTCTAAAGGAACGGATATGAAACCGGCGGGAGCGCTGGCCGCCAGCTCCCATGCACCATCACGGTCGCCACCCCTAACCTCGTAGGTAGCGTTGCCTGCAAGAGGGTGTTCATCAACGAAAAAGGTTCCCCCTTCAGTTAAAGGTTCTGTGTTCAGTTTGATTCCGTTTCGGTATACATCGAAAGCGGTTGTTGGCAGTTCGTTTTTCAGCAGCCGCCACGTGATGTACACTTTCCCGTCTTCATTTCTAAGCGCGGCGACCCCTCTGTTCAGTTGTTCGCGTTGCATGTGGGCCATGTTATAATTCGGTTGGGCGACCACAAAGCTTCCGCAGAAACAAGAAAAAAGTAATGAGATGATGCTTTTTCTGTTCATAGTCTTTGAATAGTTTTAAAAATTTTCCCTTCTTTCTTCCGCAAAGATACAGATTCCATCCGAACTCACCAAATCTATTCAGATGTTTCTGTCATAAAACGTTACCAAAGAGAAAAAAAGATTGAAATAACTTGACGGAATTAAAGAAAAATCACTAAATTTGCAACGCAAGTTTCAATATAACACATTTTATGATAAAT
>CACXFT010000104.1 GCA_902767045.1 uncultured Prevotellaceae bacterium
ATTTATCATAAAATGTGTTATATTGAAACTTGCGTTGCAAATTTAGTGATTTTTCTTTAATTCCGTCAAGTTATTTCAATCTTTTTTCTCTTTGGTAAGGTTTTATTACAGATGTCATATAAAAAGAGAGCCTGTATCGCAAAGATGCAGGCTCTCTTGATAATATATATAGTACTGTGTTTATTCTTCTATTCGGTAATCTCCACGGCGAAGGGTTGGCGCTTGCCGGTGGGCCAGATTCCCATGATGAAGAGCACCGGATTTTTGCTTGTTGAAGCAGCCTTTACAGCTTCTTGCAAGTCTTCGAGCTTCTTCATGGGTTCATCGTTCACTTGCTGAATGATGAATCCCTTGGAAATGCCGGCATTCTTCAGTGCACCGTTGTTCACTTTCAGCACTTCAAGTCCGTAGTTGATGCCGAGTTGTTTCTTTTGGTCTTCACTGATGGGGCGGAAGTTGCCGCCGAGCACATCAAGGTCGGCCTGTTTCACCACTTTCGTGTTGCCCTGCGCATTCTTCAGCACAACGGTCTGGGATTTTTCCTTCTTATCATGAATGAAGGTGATGGTAACCTTTTCGCCAGGGCGCTTGTTGTACATGATTTCCTGCATTTCAGCCATTTTGGTCACCTTCTTTCCATCGATGGCAGTAATCACGTCGCCCTTCTCGAGTCCGGCATCGGCGGCTGCGCCGTCTTCATCAACCTTCTCCACATAGATACCCTCGTTGGTGCCAAGGTCAACTTCTTTGCCTTCTTCCTTCTGTGCATCAATGAAATTGTGCACGTCGCCACCCAGAATGCCGAGCAGGGCGCGTTGCACGGTGCCATATTCTTTGATGTCGGCCACAACCTTATTGACAATGGTTGTGGGGATGGCGAATCCATATCCGATGTTGCTACCCGTGGGCGAGGTGAGCATGGCATTGATGCCAACCAGTTCGCCCCGTGCGTTCACCAGTGCTCCCCCCGAGTTTCCCTGGTTGATGGCAGCATCGGTTTGTATAAACGACTCCACACCGTTGGCACCCAGCGAACGTGCTTTTGCCGAAACGATGCCCGCCGTTACCGTGTTGTTAAGTCCGAGCGGGTTGCCCACTGCCAGCACCCATTCTCCCACTTTCAGGTCGTCGCTGTTAGCGATGGTGATGGCAGGCAGACTTTTCCCATCAATTTTGATGAGGGCAAGGTCGGTCGTTTTGTCAGTTCCGATGATGCGGGCAGAGAATTCCCGGTTGTCGTTGAGTGTAACTGTCAGTTCATCGGCCCCGTCTACCACATGGTTGTTGGTAACGATATATCCATCGGAAGAGATGATTACTCCCGAACCGGTAGCAGTTTTCTTAGGCGTTTGCACCTTTCGCTGCGAGGGTCCCTGGTTTCCAAAGAATCCGAAGGGGTCGAAGAAGTCTCCAAACGGATTCGACTCCACTTCAACCACTTTTGTCTTGGAGTTTTGCACATATTTAATATGAACCACGGCCGGCAGCGCCTTATCGGCAGCGTATGTAAGGTCTACGGGTTGTCCGGCAACAGGTGCGGCGCTACTGGCCGCATTTACTCGAATGAAAGAGCCTGCCGAAAAAGCCAATGCCACGATGCAAAGGCCGGCAAGCAGATACTTAGAATACTTTTTCATTTTTTGTTATACATTAAATGGTTATACTTTCTGTTTTGTTAATGAATTGTTAACGGCATGGAGTCGTTTGATGTCTGTAGTTGCAAATATAGGAGCAAAAATGTGAAAACTGACAAAATGGCTGAAATCTTTATTCCATTTTAACACTCCCGTTTAACATATTAACGGCTCTTAAAATGAAAGCCCCGGCTTTTCACATTCTTTGAAAGTCGGGGCTTTTAAACGTTTTGGCAAGCTTTAACAGCTTGTTAACATTTGGTGTTGTTATGAGATTTCTTTCCTACATATCGTTTCAGGCAGAAATAGAGCACAGCCAGCAACACAATGGCAATGATGGCATATTTGATGTAGTCGCCATACACTTCGATTGTTTCCACCAGCCGGTCTTCGGGCACAAACGAATGCAGGTACCATCCGAGAGCTGCGAGGATGCAGTTCCACATTCCGGCCCCGATGGTGGTGTAGAGCAGGAAAAGCCAGAAATTCATTTTGGCGAGTCCGGCGGGGATAGAGATAAGATGCCGGATGCCGATGATGAGCCTTCCCGAAATTGTGGCAATCATGCCATGGTTGTTGAAATACTGTTCGCTTTTCTCCACCTTTTGCTGGTTGAGCAGGCATGCATGTCCCCACCGGCTGTTGGCAAACTTGTAGATGATGGGCCGGCCCAGGTAATAGCCAGCCAGATAGTTGATGGTAGCCCCGCAATCGGCCCCGAGTGTAGAAAAGAGGATGACGAGCCAAACGTCGAGGTTCCCTCCGGCAGCGTGGTAGGCAGCCGGCGACACCACCAGTTCCGAGGGAACAGGCACCACGGTGCTTTCCAGCAACATGAGAAAGAAGATAGTGGGGTAGTTGAGATTGCCCAATAGGGTTGTTATCCAGTTCATGATTCTTGGTTGTATTGATTTGTTTCAATGATTCTGTTAGCCCATTCTTGCAGCTCTTCGGGCTTGAGTTCGCGGTTGGCAATGTCTGAGAGCACATAAGCTGCCTCTTCGGGATTCACGGCAATTGCTTTCATCACCGCGTCTATGAAATGCTGTTCATCGTTCAGTTCATAGTAGCACAGTGCCTGATAAGCATAACCCTCTTGCCATCCTTTGTCAATGGCATCCTGGTAGCAGCTGAGCGCTTCGTGCGTTTTTCCAAGACTTAGCAGGCACGAACCTTGGTACATGGCTCCGGCAGCATCAGAAGGCCTCAAGGCGGCATATCGTTTGCAATATTTGAGTGCTTCCTGATAGTTGGTGAGGGCAAACAGTCCGTTAGCCTTGTTGAAAACAGCTTCGGCATCGTTAGGGTCTATGGCGATGGCGTATTCGCTGCTCTCAACCGATTGGTCTAAATGGTTTTGCATGAACTGCACCGTTGCCAGCAGGTTCCAGTACATCACGTTGTAGGGGTCGCCTTCGATGAGTGTGTTGAAAATCTGTTCAGCCTCCTTGTATTGTCCTTTCCCCATCAGGATGCGCCCTTTCAGTTCCTGATAGTCTTCGGCATCATATTCGTTGCTTCTGAGGAACCATTTCTCGGCTTTCTCCACCACGTTGTAGTCGGCAAAGATGAAGGCTGCGTCAATCACGAAGTCGACAGCATCCTCACCGTCGAGTGTATCAAACTTTTCTTCGAGATGTTGGTCGGCCTCTTCAATCTTTCCTTCGCTTAGAAGAATTTCTGCCACCACATAGTCATATTCTTGGTCGATCGAGTCATCTACTTGTTCCAGAAATCGGCGTGCCTCGTTGGTGTTGCCCTTGACGAGTTCCATGCGTGCTTGCAGCAAGCAAGGAGCCAGTGCCCCCGGATGCAGGCGAAGGGCAAAGTCGGCCGTCTGTTTTGCTTCGTGGTCACGTCCGTTGGTATGATAATACTCAGCGATGTCGGTAAGGTCGTCGGAGTCCATATAGACAGACTCACCCGAGAGAAGTGAATCTTCGTATCGGGCGAGCATGTCTTTAAATTCTTGTGTATTGAAATACTTTTTCTGCATGCAGAGTGGGGTGGGGGGTTATTTGTTCTGTTTGGCCCAAGTGTCTTTCAGCCCCACCGTTTTGTTGAACACGAGGTTTTCTGGTGTTGAGTCGGGGTCGATGATGAAATATCCGATGCGTTGGAACTGTAGGTAGCAGCCTGGTTTGAGCTGAGCCAGATAGGGTTCCACATAGCAGTCTTTCAGCACCGAAAGCGAGTTGGGGTTGATGATTTGTTTCATGGCCGTTACGGCATCGCATCCCTGCTGTTCGCGTATGGCAGCCAGTTCGTCGCGTGGGTTCTCCACTTTCCACAACCGGTCGTAGAGTCGCACCTCTGCTTTGAGGGCGTGGTAGCAGCTCACCCAGTGCAGCGTTTTCCCTTTGATTTTGCGGTTGGCACCAGCCATTCCGCTGCGGCTTTCAGGGTCGTAGGTGCAATAGATGGTTGTTACGTTCCCCTCGTCATCCTTGTCGCAGGGGTGCTCTTCATTGCACTTGATGATGTAGGCATTTTTCAGGCGAACCTCCTTGCCCGGTGCCAGTCGCATGAATTTCTTCTCGGCCACCTCCTGGAAGTCGTCGCGTTCAATCCAAATCTCCCGGCCGAACTCCACTTCGTGTGTTCCGTCGGCTTCGTTCTCGGGGTTGTTGATGGCCGAGAGTTTCTCCACTTGCCCTTCGGGATAGTTGGTGATAACCACTTTCACCGGGTTGAGCACAGCACTCACGCGGATAGCGCGGCTGTTCAAGTCGTCGCGCACCACACTTTCAAGCAGCGCCATATCGTTGAGCGCATCAAGTTTAGTGTAGCCAATCTTTTCGATGAATTTCACGATACTCTCTGGTGAATAACCACGGCGGCGCAGTCCGCAGATGGTGGGCATGCGTGGGTCGTCCCATCCGCCCACAAGGTGTTCATTGACCAGAGCCAGCAGGTTGCGTTTCGACATGAGCGTGTAGTTCAGGTTCAGTTTGTTGAACTCCGTCTGCCGTGGTCTGTTATCTTCAATATTGTCGGTTTCACCCTTCCACTCTTTCATCCATGTTACAAACAGGTCGTAGAGAGGGCGGTGTTCCACAAACTCCAGGGTACAAAGCGAGTGGGTGACCCCTTCGAGATAGTCGCTTTGCCCGTGTGTGAAGTCATACATCGGGTAGGCGTTCCACTTGTTGCCGGTTTTCACATGCGGAATGTTCAACACACGGTAGAGAAGCGGGTCGCGGAAGAGCATGTTCGCATGTGCCATGTCAATTTTAGCTCGCAGCACCATAGCCCCCGGTTCACATTTTCCGCTGTTCATAAACTCAAACAGCCGTAGGTTTTCCTCCACGGGCCGGTCGCGATACGGGCTGTTGGTTCCGGGCGAAGTGGTGGTGCCCTTTTGCTGTGCAATCAGTTCGGCGCTCTGCTCGTCAACATAGGCCCGCCCTTGCTCAATCAGCCACACGGCAAAGTTCCACAACTCTTGGAAATAGTCGCTGGCATAGTATACGTTGGCCCATTCGAATCCCATCCATTTGATGTCGCGTTCGATGCTCTCGATATATTCCATATCTTCTTTCTGCGGGTTGGTATCATCGAATCGCAGATTGCAGATGCCCCCATATTTCTTGGCCAGTCCGAAGTCGATGGCAATAGCTTTGGCATGCCCTATGTGCAGATAGCCGTTGGGTTCCGGGGGGAAACGTGTTTGAATGCGCCCGCCGTTCTTACCCTCGGCCAGGTCGTTTCTCACAATCTGTTCTACAAAGCTAACACCTTTTTTCTCTTCCTGTGTATTTTCTTTCACAACCATGTTCTTGAATTGTTTTTTGTTATAACGGCTGCAAAAGTACATAAAAAAAATGATAATTTTACTTTGTGCAATAAAAAATGTAACGTATAGTGCTGATATTGTCATTTTTTCTTTATACTTTTGCGTTCTGTAAACAGAAAGCTAACTTAAAACAACAATAAGATGAAGCAATTTATGGATGAGAACTTCCTGCTTGAGAGTAAGACCGCGCAGGAACTTTATCACAATCATGCGGCCAACATGCCCATTATCGACTACCATTGTCATCTGATTCCCGAGATGGTAGCCACCGACCACCGGTTTAAGAGCATCACCGAACTTTGGCTTGGCGGCGATCATTATAAATGGCGTGCCATGCGCACGAATGGTGTAGATGAACGTTTTTGCACAGGCAAGGACACCACCGACTGGGAGAAGTTCGAGAAATGGGCCGAAACGGTTCCCTACACCTTCCGCAACCCCCTTTACCATTGGACCCATTTGGAACTGAAGACAGCGTTTGGCATTACCAAGCTGCTGAGCCCTGCCACGGCACGGGAAATTTTTGACGAGTGCAACGAAAAATTGCAGCAACCCGGTTACACGGCTCGTGGTTTGATGCGCCGTTACCATGTGGAATGTGTCTGCACCACCGACGACCCCATCGACGACCTGCGCTACCACAAGCAAACTCGCGAAGATGGGTTTGAAATTAAAATGCTTCCCGCATGGCGCCCCGACAAAGCCATGAACATCGACAAGCCCGAATTTGCCGGTTATGTGAACCAACTGGCCGAGGTTGCCGGCGTTTCCATCACCAAGTTCAGCGACATGGTAGACGCTTTGCAGAAGCGTCACGACTTCTTCCACGAAAACGGCTGCAGACTCTCAGACCATGGTATAGAAAAATTCTACGACGAAGCCTACACCGAATCGCAGATTGAGATTATTTTTGAAAAAGCCATGCGCGGGCAGCAACTCTCAAATCTGGAAGTGCGCCAATATAAGCACTGCTTCCTCACCCTCATGGCCGAGATGGACAGCGATGCCGACTGGACCCAGCAGTTCCATTATGGTGCCATTCGCGATAACAATTCGCTCATGTATCAACAGCTTGGACCCGACACCGGTTTCGATTCCATTGGCGAATTCAATACAGCCAGGGCCATGAGCTATTTCTTCGACCACCTGAATCAGCGGCACAAGCTCGCGCGTACCATAATATATACGTTGAACCCGTGCGCCAACGAAGTTGTTGCCACCATGCTTGGCAATTTCCAGGATGGCAGCTGTCCGGGCAAGATTCAGTTTGGTTCCGGTTGGTGGTTCAACGATCAGCTCGACGGCATGACTCGCCAGATGAACGCCCTCTCGGTGTTGGGCTTGCTCAGTCGTTTTGTGGGTATGCTCACCGACAGCAGGTCGTTCCTGAGCTATCCGCGCCACGAATACTTCCGCCGACTGCTTTGCAACCTGCTTGGCAACGATGTGGAACGTGGCCTTTTGCCAGCCGACATGCCAGCTTTGAGTCGCATGGTTGAAGATATCTCATACAACAATGCACGTAATTATTTTAAATTCTATTAGGAAATTCTTGTCGAATTAAAAAAATAGTTGTACTTTTGCACGCAAAATAACATTATAGAAATATCGGTAATAATGAAGAAATTATTAATTCCTTTCATCGCATTGTTGATGATTGTGGCTTTGGGAAGCTGCTCGGGAAGTAAAGAGATAGCCTACTTCCAAAATATCGACTCCATTAGTTTGGCTGCTTCAAAAGGTTTGTATGATGCGCGTATTATGCCAAAGGACGAGTTAACCATTACAGTGAGTGGTGAGGATCCTGAGGTGGTGCGGCCTTTCAACTTGACGGTGCAAAGTACTCTGAATCTGAGTACTGCTTCTAACCTTGCTGGTGCATCGGGGCGACTGATGCCCTATCTGGTTGACAACAACGGCGACATTCGTTTCCCCGTGGTTGGTAAGCTTCATGTGATGGGACTCACCAAACGCGAGTGTGAAGAATTGATTCTTGAAAAGATTCGCCCGCATTTCACCGAAGGGAAAGAACCTATCGTAACAGTTATCATGTCGAGCTTCCGCGTGACCGTGATTGGTGAAGTGGGCCGTGCCAATGTGCTGCCTGTAACAACCGAGAAGATGAGCGTTATTGAAGCACTTGCAGCCTGCGGCGACCTCTCCATCTATGGTAAGCGAAAGAATATTCTTTTGATTCGTGAAGACCCCACCGGACAGAAAACGGCTCACCGAATAGACCTCACTGATGCCAATATTTTCAATTCACCTTATTACTATGTCCAGCAAAACGACATCATCTATGTGGAACCCAACACCGTTAAGGCAAAGAACTCCAGCATTGGTCAGTCCACAACAATATGGTTCTCGTTCATCGGTATCGTAACTTCGGTTGCCTCCCTGCTGGTTAACATCTTAAGAGACTAAAAAAAGCAACAAACATAAAAGAACTTATGACAGAAATGAAGAATGAATAATGTGCACCTGCCCATTGTCGTTCTTCATTTTTGTTTTATAGGATAACACAAACTTTAACACGACTAACAATTTAAAACAGGTATTACGTTATGTGTGGAATTGTAGGATACACCGGAAAAAGAGAAGCCTATCCCATTCTTATTAAGGGCTTAAAGAGATTGGAATACAGAGGATACGACAGTGCCGGCGTGGCACTTCTCAATGATAACAGCACCCTGAGCGTTTACAAAACCAAAGGCAAGGTGGCTAACCTCGAAGAGTATTGCGCCGACAAAGACAAGTCGGGTTGTGTGGGTATTGCCCACACGCGGTGGGCCACCCACGGCGAACCTTCGTCGGTGAATGCACACCCTCATTACTCCGAATCGAAAAACCTTGCCATCATTCATAATGGCATCATCGAGAACTATGCCTCCCTGAAAGCAAACCTGCAGGAAAGGGGTGTTGAGTTCCGGTCTGAAACCGACACCGAAGTATTGGTGCAGCTGGTTGAATATATCATGGTGAAAAAGTCGCTCGACTTGCTCACTGCCGTGCAGGTGGCTCTTCACCAGGTGATTGGCGCCTACGCCATAGCCATTGTTGACAAGCGCATTCCCCATCAGATTATTGCAGCACGCAAGCAGAGCCCGCTGGTGGTGGGCATTGGCGATGGCGAGTTTTTCCTGGGTTCCGACGCAACACCCATCGTAGAGTATACCGACAAAGTGGTGTATCTTGAAGACGGAAACATTGCCGTGATGTGCCCCGGCGAAGAGCTGAAGGTTGTGAACATCTACAACGACGAGCAGAGCCTTGTGGTGAAAACTGTTGACATGAACCTCGGACAGATAGAAAAAGGTGGATTTCCCCATTTCATGCTCAAGGAAATTTTCGAACAGCCCGAGTGTATCACCACCTGCATGCGCGGGCGCATCAACACCGAGGCAACCCATGTGACCCTCTCGGCCGTTATCGATTATAAAGAACAGCTGCTCGGTGCCAAGCGAATCATCATAGTAGCGTGCGGCACATCGTGGCATGCCGGACTCATAGGTAAGCAAATGATAGAAACACTCTGCCGCATTCCCGTGGAGGTGGAATATGCATCGGAGTTCCGCTACCGCAATCCAGTGGTAGGGAAAGACGATGTGGTGATTGCCATCTCGCAGAGTGGCGAAACGGCCGATACGCTGGCTGCCGTAGAGCTTGCCAAAGCCAACGGCGCTTTCATCTATGGCATCTGCAACGCCATTGGCTCCAGCATTCCCCGCGCCACCAACACCGGCAGCTACATTCATGTGGGTCCCGAAATTGGTGTGGCTTCTACCAAAGCCTTCACCGGACAGGTGACGGTGCTCGCCATGCTGGCCCTTGCACTGGCCAAGGAGAAGGGAACACTCACCAACGACGACTATCTTTCCATTGTGGGCGAACTGAGCTCCATTCCCGCCAAGATGCAAGAGGTGCTCAAGCTCAACGACCGCATCGCCGACCTGAGCCGCACCTTCACCTATGCCCGCAACTTCCTTTATCTGGGGCGCGGCTTCAGCTATCCCGTGGCTTTGGAAGGAGCACTCAAACTCAAGGAAATCAGTTATATACATGCCGAGGGCTATCCTGCAGCCGAAATGAAGCACGGCCCCATCGCACTCATCGACAGCGACATGCCGGTGGTGGTTATTGCCACCCACAACGCCATGTATGAGAAGGTGCTGAGCAACATCCAGGAAATTAAAGCCCGCAAAGGCAAGGTGATTGCACTGGTGAGCAAAGGCGACACCACCATCAGTGCCATTGCCGACGAGGTGATAGAAC
The DNA here is from genome assembly GCA_902767045.1 of uncultured Prevotellaceae bacterium. Classification (GTDB taxonomy): domain Bacteria; phylum Bacteroidota; class Bacteroidia; order Bacteroidales; family Bacteroidaceae; genus Prevotella. The sequence continues at coordinate 9,703 of CACXFT010000104.1, forward strand.
TGCCCGATGTATTGGAATGTCTCGAACCGCTCATCGCCACCATCCCCCTGCAAATGCTTGCCTACCACATTGCCGTGTGCAAGGGCAAGAACGTAGACCAGCCCCGAAACCTGGCCAAGTCTGTAACCGTAGAATAAGTTAACTTTTTAACACGATATAAAGCATGGAGCCCCTGAAACATGAATGCGGCGTGGCAATGATCAGACTGCTCAAACCGCTCGATTATTATCAACAGAAATACGGCACCTGGATGTATGGGCTGAACAAGCTCTATCTGATGATGGAGAAACAGCACAACCGCGGACAAGAAGGCGCCGGCATGGCTTGCGTGAAGCTTGGTACCAAGCCCGGCCACGAATATATGTTCCGCGAACGGGCCGAAGGCAAAGATGCCATCACCGAAATCTTTGGCACAGTGCAAAAGCAATACAGCAATCTTTCGGCCCAGGAACTCTCTGATGCAGCCTTTGCCAAAGAACACCTGCCCTTTGCAGGCGAACTCTATATGGGCCACCTGCGCTATTCCACAACGGGAAAGAGCGGTCTCTCATACGTGCACCCCTTCTTGCGCCGCAACAACTGGCAGGCCAAGAACCTTTGCATGTGCGGAAACTTCAACATGACAAACATCGATGAGATCTTTGACAAGCTCACCCTGCAGGGCCAGTGCCCCCGCATCTATAGCGACAGTTATATCATGCTGGAACTGATGGGGCACCGGCTTGACCGCGAGGTGGAGCGAAACTTTGCCGAAGCACAGCGACTGGGCCTTCAGAACACCGACATAACCCGCTACATCGAAGAGCATGTGCTCATGAGCAATGTTTTGAAAACCACCATGCCCGGTTTCGATGGCGGATATGTGGTGTGTGGTATGACCGGCAGCGGCGAAATGTTCTCCATGCGCGACCCTTGGGGCATCCGGCCGGCTTTCTATTACATGAACGACGAGATTGTGGCATTGGCAAGCGAGCGCCCCGTGCTGCAAACCACTTTCTCAATCGAGTGCGGCGACATCAAGGAACTGCAACCGGGAACGGCACTCTTGGTGAAGCGCAACGGAGCGTGTTCCATCGAACCCATCATGCAACCCTCACCGCAACCCAAGAAATGTTCCTTCGAACGCATCTATTTCAGTCGTGGCAACGATCGCGACATCTATAAAGAGCGCAAGCAACTGGGCGAACAGCTCACACAACCCGTGCTAAAAGCCGTAGATTACGATACCGAACACACCGTGTTCTCTTATGTGCCCAACACCGCCGAAGTGGCTTTCTATGGTTTGCTCGATGGTTTCAAGCGCTATGTGAACGAACAGAAAATTAACCGCATCGAAGCCCTTGGCCGCATGCCCACCCGGGCCGAACTTGAAACCATTCTCGGCGAATATGTTCGCTCAGAGAAGGTGGCATGGAAAGACATCAAGCTTCGCACCTTCATCACAGAGGGCAACTCACGCAACGACCTTGCCTCACACGTCTACGATATCACCTACGAGAGCCTGCAACCATACGTAGACAATATCGTGGTCATTGATGATTCCATTGTTCGCGGCACCACGCTCAAAGAAAGCATCCTGCGCATTCTCGACCGCCTACACCCCAAGAAGATTGTAATCGTGTCGAGTGCCCCCCAGATTCGCTATCCCGACTATTACGGCATCGACATGGCCCGGCTCGAAGAGTTCTGCGTGTTCAGGGCTACCATCGAATTGCTGAAAGAACGCAACATGCACCAGCTCATTCTCGACACCTATTATAATTGTAAAGACGAGCTACAGAAACCCAAGAAAGAAATGCGCAACTGTGTGAAAGACATCTACAAGCCTTTCAGCGTTGAAGCCATCAATGTGAAGATTGTTGAAATGCTGCGCCCCGAGGGTATTGAAGCACCCGTGGAGCTGGTGTTCCAGTCGATAGAAGGGCTCCACAACGCTTGTCCCAACCATTCAGGCGACTGGTATTTCACCGGCGACTATCCCACCCCCGGAGGCAACAAGCTCTGCAACCAAGCCTTTGTTAACTATGTAGAGAAATATTATCAGTTTGAACAGAAATTCTAATTCCAATATATTACCTTCATGATGAAGAAAGTAACCCTTCTACTCAGCGACGGTTCCAAGTTTCACGGACAGTCTTTCGGCTACTCCCAGCCAGTGGCCGGCGAGGTGGTTTTCAACACGGCAATGATGGGCTATCCCGAAAGTCTTACCGACCCCTCCTATGCCGGACAGCTCATGGTGCTCACCTATCCCCTTGTGGGCAACTATGGTGTGCCACCCTTCACCTACGACCAAAAGGAACACATACCCCTTTTCATGGAAAGCGACAAGATTTATGCATCGGCAATCATCGTGGCCGACTATTCCGAATCCTATTCCCACTGGAACGCCAAGGAAAGCCTTGCCCAGTGGCTGCAGCGCGAACAGGTGCCCGGCATTACAGGCATCGACACACGAGCCCTCACTAAACTCCTGCGCGAGCATGGCGTGATGATGGGAAAGATTCTCTTCGACGACCAACCTGACAACATTCCCGAAGCTGCCTACGAGGGAGTGAACTTTGTTGACCAGGTTTCATGCAAAGAGATTATCCGCTACAACCAGGGTGCCGGTAAAAAAGTGGTGCTGGTCGATTGCGGCGTGAAGGCCAACATCATTCGTTGCTTGATTAATCGCGGCGTGGAGGTGATTCGGGTGCCTTGGAATTACGATTACACCGCGATGGATTTCGACGGACTCTTCCTGGGCAACGGACCCGGCGACCCCGACATGTGTGAAGATGCCGTTGCCATCATTCGCAAGCAGATGTCTATGAGCCGCAAACCCATCTGCGGCATCTGCATGGGCAACCAGCTCTTGGCCAAGGCCGCAGGTGCACGCATCTATAAACTCAAATACGGTCATCGCTCACACAACCAGCCCGTGCGCGAGGTGGGCACCAACCGCTGCTACATCACCAGTCAGAACCACGGCTATGCCGTTGATGCCAGCTGTCTGGGCAAAGACTGGCGCGAGCTGTTTGTGAACATGAACGACAACTCCAACGAGGGCATCGCCCACACCGTGAATCCCTGGTTCACCTCACAGTTCCATCCCGAAGCCTGCTCGGGACCGGTCGACACCGAGTTTATGTTCGACCGTTTCATTGCCAAACTCTCATAACACATTCCCCCCACATTTCTCACAAACAATATGAAAGATACTGATATCAAGAAAGTTTTGCTGCTCGGTTCGGGCGCACTGAAGATAGGTGAAGCCGGCGAGTTCGACTATAGTGGTTCACAAGCGCTGAAAGCGCTGCGCGAAGAAGGGGTTGAAACCATTCTCATCAATCCCAACATCGCAACTGTGCAAACCTCTGAGAAGGTAGCCGACCAAATCTATTTCCTGCCCGTTCAGCCCTATTTCGTTGAGCGCATTATAGAAAAGGAACGGCCCGATGGCATTCTGCTCGCCTTTGGCGGACAAACAGCACTCAACTGTGGGGTTGAACTCTACAAAAGCGGTGTGCTGGAAAAATACGGTGTGCGCGTGTTGGGAACGCCCGTGCAGGCCATCATCGACACTGAAGACCGCGAACTGTTTGTCAAGAAGCTTGATGAGATTCAGGTGAAGACCATCAAGAGCGAGGCTTGCGAAAACGTTGAGCAGGCACACCATGCAGCGGCCGCGCTGGGCTATCCCGTTATCCTACGTGCCGCTTACGCCCTGGGTGGGTTGGGCTCCGGCTTCTGCGACAACGAAGAAGAACTCAACCGCCTGGCAGAAAAAGCCTTCTCCTTCTCGCCACAGGTGTTGGTAGAAAAATCGTTGAAAGGATGGAAAGAGATTGAATATGAAGTGGTGCGCGACCGCTACGACAACTGCATCACCGTTTGCAACATGGAGAACTTCGACCCCCTGGGCATCCACACCGGCGAATCCATCGTGATTGCTCCCTCGCAAACCCTCACCAATGCCGAATATCACAAACTGCGTGCATTGGCCATCAAAATCATCCGTCACATCGGCATCGTTGGCGAATGCAATGTGCAGTATGCTTTCGACCCGCAGAGCGAAGACTACCGCGTGATCGAGGTGAACGCCCGCTTGAGCCGCTCCTCGGCCCTGGCAAGCAAGGCCACCGGCTATCCGCTCGCCTTTGTGGCTGCCAAACTGGGCATGGGCTATGGACTGTTCGAACTGAAAAACTCCGTTACCAAAACCACCAGTGCCTTCTTCGAACCTGCTCTCGACTATGTGGTGTGCAAAATTCCACGCTGGGACCTCTCCAAGTTCCGCGGGGTCGACAAAGAGCTCGGCTCATCCATGAAATCGGTGGGCGAGGTGATGGCCATTGGCCGAACCTTTGAAGAAGCCATTCAGAAAGGCTTGCGCATGATAGGGCAGGGCATGCATGGCTTTGTCGAAAACAAAGAACTGGAGATTGACAACATCGACTGTGCCCTGCGCGAACCCACCGACAAGCGCATCTTTGTCATCTCTAAGGCTATGCACAAGGGCTACACCGTAGACCAGATACACCAGCTCACCAAAATCGACCGCTGGTTCCTCGAAAAGCTGAAGCACATCATCGACATCGACGAAGCACTGAAAGCGCTCAAGAGCGTGAACAACCTCGATGCCCGCCAGCTGCGCACAGCCAAAGTGTATGGCTTCACCGATTTCCAGATTGCACGCGCCGTTGGCCTCGAACAAGAGGTGGGCAACATGCACAAGGCCATGCTCATTGTGCGCAAGCTGCGCAAACAGCTCGGCATTGTTCCCGTGGTGAAGCAGATTGATACCTTAGCTGCCGAATATCCGGCACAAACCAACTACCTCTATGTCACCTACAACAACGGACTCACCACGGGTGCTGCCCAAACAAACGATGTAGACTTCGATCAGCATCCCATGGCAAGCGGCAAGGCCGGAGCTTCGGTTATCGTGCTCGGGTCGGGGGCCTATCGCATAGGCTCGTCGGTAGAGTTCGACTGGTGCGGTGTGCAGGCTCTGAACACCATTCGCAAGCAGGGCTACCGCTCGGTGATGATCAACTACAATCCCGAAACCGTTTCCACCGACTACGATATGTGTGACCGTCTCTATTTCGACGAACTCACCTTCGAACGTGTGATGGACATCATCGAGTTTGAAAATCCCTACGGAGTGATTGTTTCCACCGGCGGGCAGATTCCCAACAACCTGGCCATGAGGCTCGACGAACAGCATGTGCCCATTCTTGGTACCAAGGCTTCCGACATCGATAATGCCGAAGACCGCGCCAAGTTCTCATCGATGCTCACCCGCAACGGCATCAACCAGCCCGAGTGGAGTGCGCTCACTTCCATGGACGACATCCGCCGCTTCATCGACCGCGTGGGCTTCCCCGTTTTGGTTCGCCCCAGCTATGTGCTCAGTGGTGCTGCCATGAACGTGTGCTCGAATATGGACGAGCTGGAACGCTTCCTGCAACTGGCAGCCAACGTGTCGGAAGACCACCCCGTGGTGGTGAGCCGATTCATAGAAAATGCCAAGGAGATAGAGATGGATGCCGTGGCACGCGACGGCGAGATTCTGGCCTATGCCATCTCAGAGCATATCGAGTTTGCCGGTGTGCATTCCGGCGATGCCACCATCCAGTTCCCGCCGCAGAAGCTCTATGTTGAAACCGTGCGCCGCATCAAGCGCGTGAGCCGACAGATTGCCAAGGCACTGCACATCAACGGCCCCTTCAACATTCAGTATATGGCACGCGACAACGACATCCTCGTCATCGAGTGCAACCTGCGTGCTTCGCGCTCGTTCCCCTTCGTTTCAAAGGTGCTCAAACTCAACCTCATCGACCTTGCCACACGCGTGATGCTCGGTTTGCCTGTAGAAAAACCCTCGAAGAACCTCTTCGACCTCGATTATGTGGGCATCAAGGCCAGCCAGTTCTCTTTCAACCGCTTGCAAAAGGCCGACCCCGTGCTCGGTGTGGACATGGCCTCCACCGGCGAGGTGGGCTGCTTGGGCGACGACACCAATCAGGCGCTGCTCATGGCCATGCTCAGCGTGGGGCACCGCATTCCCCGCAAGAGCATCCTGCTCTCCACCGGTGGTGCCAAGCAGAAAGCAGAAATGCTCGACTCGGCCCGCCTGCTGGTGGAACACGGTTACGAACTCTATGCCACCGGCGGCACATCGGCCTATCTCACCGACAATGGCATTCCCAACACCCGTGTCTACTGGCCTTCCGACGAGGAACAGCATCCGCAGGCTCTCACTCTGCTACACGAGCACAAAATAGACATGGTGGTGAATATTCCCAAAGACCTCACGCCGCGTGAGCTCACCAATGGTTATAAGATTCGTCGTGCAGCCATCGACCTGAATGTGCCCCTCATCACCAACAGCCGGCTGGCAAGTGCTTTCATACAAGCCTTCTGCACCCTGAAACTGGAGGACATAGACATCAAGAGTTGGGCGGAATATTAAAAAAGGCGAGAAAAAATTTGGCGGTTACAAAAAAAACACTTACCTTTGCAACCGCTTAATGCAAAAGGGTACCTTGGCCGATCGGTTAGGTAACGGTCTGCAAAACCGTGTAGAGCAGTTCGACTCTGCTAGGTACCTCTTTCAACCAACAAAAGAATCCCTGCAAGGAATTGTTTCTTGTAGGGATTTTTTTATCCATAATTGCATATAACAAAAAATTTATTTATCTTTGCAACCAAACATCAAAAAATCATTTGTTATGTGTACTGTAACTTTATCTTATAATAAAAATGACAAGGTGGCATGCGAAAAGCTCGATGCACTGCTAAATACGGGTCTCTTCATGCAACTCGACAGTCACGATGGTATTGATATAGACTATACGAACTCATCCCTCTATGAGATAGACCCTTCGCTCCCAGCAATTAATCGCGACTTGTCTCCTCAAGAATTGGAAGAACTTATTTTAGAAGACATACATTCTATTTATGAAGGTAAATATGCCGTATAGTTATGTTGTCAAGCCACTAGCTTCTCAAAAGATTTGGTCTTTCTATCGAAACGTGGCAAGGAAATACGCCCATACTTTCGATGAAGACGATTTGATTAGAAACGTAAAGGGCGCTGTTCGCCCAATGCTTCTCATTGAGTCGAGACTATTAAGGCGCACACCTATTATTAGTCGCTGGACAGGTAAGTATATGGCCCATTCGGGTTCTTGGTATTATGCCTATACCATTGAAGGCAACAAGATTATCATTCACGATGCCTGTCACCAGCAAAACATGCATTAGTGACTTTCATTTGTAAGTCCTCGAACTTCAAAACCATATCTTTTGGGTTCGTACATGTGCCGTTCAACATTGCTACATAGCACATGTAGCATTGCTACATGCCCCGTGTAGCATTGCTACATGCGACATGTACGAACCCAAAAGGTGGCTGTTTGTGATGATAAATGGCAAATTATGGAATAAAAATTTGGAGCTTTGGATTTTTTGTTTTACTTTTGTTGCGTTGTTCGTTAAGGGCAATTAACATTGAGGAAAGCTAAAGGCTTTGTTCCGTATGGGAATCTGGAAAATTCAATTGTATGGGAGCAAGTTTGAAAGCTGTTCTTCCTGTTGTGTATATATACGCGTACCTTATTACATATAAGGGACAGATTACATATATACCTGCAGGTGTGAGCTGTTTTTTCATTCTTACATACACAGGTATTCCAGAACCTCCATACTAGGAATGGCATGGTGGCTCACACTCTTTGTGCCTAAATACTGCAGCTTCACTAAAAAATCTATTTCATAACTAATTGGTAAACATTTTTAAGGAAATATTTTATGGGAAAATTTTTTAACCTGTGGCTCTTGGGACTATTGTTCCAAATTGTTTCGTCAGAGATTCACGCATCTGATTACGTTGTCAATTACGGCTATGAGTATGGCTCGTTTTATTTTCAGAATGGGGTGTCGGCTAACAATGCATATGCCGCTTACTGGTTGTCTACACAGACGGAACCTCAACTAAAGCTGGCCGTGGCTAGGGGGTATAACAACATAGATGTAAAATCTCATTTAGGGGCTCTGTTTGTTGGGTCAAGGCAAAGTCCTTATGAATTGAGTGTATCGGAAGGGTTTGTTATAACTGGGTATTCTGTAGTTGGGAAGGCTTTGTCATTTGAGCAAACTTTTACTCCTTCCGAGGGAGGTGAACCGGTGATCTTCAATTCTTCCGAAGAATCAACGGTTGTTGTAGATAATCTTCGAACGGAGAGCACATCATTTACACTGACAGGAGCTAATACAGGATTGGAAATAATATCCTTTGAAATTTATGTAGATGTTGATGCAGAACGCACGGCAGATCTTGCTGCACACTACAATGCAGCTCTCGCATCTTTGGAATCTGGCAACAAGTATTGGATTTCTACATTATATTCCTTAGACTCATTGGATGCAAAACGTTTTTACCTTGATTCAGAAGGAGCACTTACAGATGATTTTACTAAAGCTAATGCATTTATCCTGACAAGCACTACGGCCACATCTTCGTTTCGCCCGATCGGATGGAAAGCTGAAGGCATTTCATTCAGTAGCCCTTACATAGAGCGTGGTTATCTTACCAATGTAAATCATATTATGACGAATGTTGCCCAAGACCGTGATGACTGGGAGACACAAGTTTATCTGAAAGGAGATAATCATTATGCTATCCGCTCAACGAATGTCAATTCGGCAGAATATTTTGCCAACACCTATTGGGCTGTTACTGATGTCAATATGGATAGTATTCCTGAGGCAAATTATTCTGAAGAGCGAACATACGTTTGGGACGTGATACCTTACGATTCTGTTAAAGAGGCCTCGCTCCTTCTTGCAGCTATGGCAGAAGAGTATCGTGGCATACAAATAGAGAAATGCGACCTTACTTTACTTTCCCAGTATAATACTCTTCTTAAAAATGCAATAGAGATTTCGAATTCTGATTTTGATTCAAATAATCACAACGAAGAATGTGTTGCTCTACTGCCAGAATTAAAGACTGCTTTCAATGCAGTTCAGGCTTCTGTTGAGTCCTACAAGAACTATCAACTTCAAGTAGACAAGGTAATGAATGCCGCTAACAGCTGCTTAATACCAGATTCGCCATTAGCCATCGAATTAATGTCTATGGCAACACAATTGCAAGATAACATTGATCTTGGGGCTGCCCAAGACTCAGATTTCAAGAATGTTGACAGTCTGATCACTGAAAAGCGGAATTATTGGAGCTGTCATCTCACAGAGGCAGACAAAGAACCTTTATACAGCTTGGTTGAACAAGTGCCCATGGCTGTTCTATGGGATCTTGATGCCGAAGAACTGTCGCTTGACGGGGTTACCATCGCCGAGGGAACCGTAACCGGAATAGACCTTTCCGGCAAGGGCTTATTTGGAGAGTTCCCATTGTCTGTTCTTCTTGAAATGCCGCACTTGGCACATATCAACCTCAGCAACAATGGTGTCAGTAGCTGTGATGTAGAATGGAACAGCGATGATGTTACTGTGAATCTTCACAATCAGAATCTATTAGATGTGATAGAGTTCAACCTTTCCACTTGTAGCGATGCCACGATTCCTTCGCAATTATCACCCATCCTGCTGTATGAAAACGGCAAGTTGACATCTAACTATTCTGTTTGTGCGCAAGGCAATTCCTGGACATTGGGTATCAATAATTCCAATGAGGATGGCAAGATGGTGTTCGAACCCGGTTATCCGTTCGTATATGATGGTGAGAGTGGTGATGAAGTAACGTTCACGAGTATGGGCGGCGACGCATCGGGTTCTACATTTTCGATGCAAATTTCATTCGACCAGGGTGATGCAAGTTTCGACGGCGCAATAGATATAGCCGACTTGCAGATGATGATTAATTATATTTTCAATATGCTTCAAACGGGCGACATGTTTAATCTTGCAGCTGCTGACCTTTGGAACGACAATAAAATTAATGTTCAGGATATAGTGAAGGAAGTGGACCTGTTGCTTGGGCAAACTGCTGAGGAAGCAGAAAGCAGAGGGCTGAATCAGGTAGCTCGCTTGCCTCTTCACTTGCTTTCACACCATTCTGGAGCACAGGCCCGACTCGGTTTTGTAGACGGGCAGCTACAGATAGAGTCTAACCACCCTGTTGCAGCCATTCACCTGGTGTTGAATGCTGCCAGCGATATAGACTGGAGTTTGTTGCGTAGCTTGGGCTTCAGTGTTAGCAGTCGCACCCAAGGAAACGACGTTCATTTTATTGCTTACTCGTTGAGTGGGGCAGAAATTCCAATGGGAACAACGGTTATTGCAACAACAGACGACGATGCCGCTCAAATCAGATCTGCCAGAATTACAGACAGTGCTGCTAAATATATCGACGTTGAGCTGAACTCTCATGAACTGACAAATGTTGGAACTGTTTCTGAGCGTGTGAAGTCTGACTCTTCCGACTATTATGACCTTCAGGGAAGGGCGATTTCCTCTCCGACCCGGCGCGGTGTGTATATTCACAAGCAGAAGAAAATTGTAGTTAGATAATTTATTTTTACGATGTTATCATCTTTACCATTTATAAACTCAATCAGATGAAAACAAAAACTTATATTCTCTTTGTGCTGATTGCACTTATGAGTGTTCGCGTTGCACAAGCGCAGCAAACGAACAAACTGAGTATTCCTGACCTCACCGCATTGGCAGGAAAAACCATTTCATTGCCTGTTTGCTTAGATAACAGCAACGAGATTGTTGCTGTGGAGTTTGATTTGCAGATTCCCGATGGTTCTACTCTGTTGGCCGATTCGAAAGTATTAACGAATCGTGCTACAGACCACGAAGCGGTGTTTCGTGCAAAGGGTAATAACACATACCATTGTCTCATTTATTCTCCCACCAACAGTGCATTTCTTGGTCGAACCGGCGAGCTGTTGACAGTGAACATGCAGGTGAGTGATTCGTATGCAGAAAACAGCCAGCACAACATCAATTTAGCAGATGTTGTTTTGGCATTGCGCAATGGTGAAAATGTTGCAACAGAGACGAAGGCCGGAATTCTAACCATGCAAAAAGGTCCCGACCTGGCAGTGACTGATGTTGTGGCAAATGCCGCAAGCTATGTTCCTGGAAGTTTGGCCACAGTTAGTTGGCAGGTGAAGAACGTGGGTGCTATGTCAACCGGAGGCGGATGGACGGAATATCTGTCGTTAAAAAATGGAAGTGGTGTTTCCACTCTCCTTTCCACCACCGTGTTCGATGGAACGCTTGAAGCTGGAGGAACTGTGAGTCGTCAGGTGGAAATCTCCCTTCCCAGTATTCTTGGAATTGATGGCGAGGCTTTGTTCGAAGTGGAAATAAAACCGCAATCGGCAACGAGAGAATCTAAGGGATTGCTGCGGAACAATGTTGCTTCGTCCGAATCTGCTGTTACATTTGGAAAAGCATTATCCATGTTTTTACCGGCGAGCGTAGAAGAAACATCTACGCGCCCAGTAAGTTGTATGCTTTCACGCAGTGGCAATCGTTCTGTTGCCGAAACCTTCACCATTGTTACTTCACAGGATGGTCGGCTGAGTGCACCTCAAACAGTTACTATACCTGCCGGTCAGTCGTCGGTTAATTTCTATCTGCAGTTGTCAGACAATGATATTCTCGACGAAAACGATGAAGTAACCATTACTATTTCCGGCAATAATTATACGGAGATTCATAGCAAAATCACTATTGTTGACAATGAATATCCCGACTTGACAGTAGAGTCAAGCAAGAGTGTTGTTTCGGAGGGAGAAGCCTTTCAGCTTACTATTTTAGCGAGTCGTGCCCCTAAGGAAAACCTTACCATCTCGTTGTCGAGCGAGGTGACAGGTCGTTTCAATTTACCTTCCACCGCTATCTTACCTGCAGGTGAAAGTCAACTCGTGGTGGATGTTGTAGCCAAAGACGACGACATACCAAGCCTTGAACTTTCTAATGCCTTCACTGCATACGCCCCGGCTTATAACAAAGGACAGGCAATAGTCATTCTAAACGATGATGATGTTCCGGCTTTAGAGCTGACACTCACACCAAACATAGTTTCGGAAAGTGACAGTCCGATTGCCGTGGCAGCTAAATTGCGCCGTACGGGAGTAACCAATAATAAAATTATTGTGAAACTTTCTGATGACAGCGATGGCGGCGTTTACTGTGGACAGAAAGAAATTGTATTGGAAAAAGGAGTTGAAGAGGTTAACTTTAATATAGGTCCAAAAGACAATGTGAATGTTGATGGCGACCGAACGGTAAACGTTACGGCAGCTGTTTATATTGCTTCTTGTTCGTGCAGTGCTACCGGCGAGTCGGCAGGTGTAGTGTCTACCCCACTCACCATATTAGATGATGATGGTCCGGCCTTGTCTTTAGTGTCGGCAGTAAGCACACTGAAGGAGGGCGGTTCCACATCGTTGACCATCAGCAGGAATACCGATACTTCGCAGCCGATAACTGTAACTTTGAGCAGCGACCACGACCAGTATCTGAGCTACGAGCATTCTGTGGTGATTCCCGCCGACAAAAAGTCTGTTACTATTGATGTGGCATCTTCACTCAGCGGACAGCAGGGAGATTCTTTCACGGCAGTCTTCACAGCCCAGTCCGACGGTTTCAGCGCAGGCACTTGCTATATGATGGTTACAGATCAAGACTTGCCCGATGCCAAAGTTACCATCTCTGCCAACAAAACCGAAGCGGAAGTGGAAACGGAGGTTGAACTTACAATTGATGTAGTTAATGTTGGTGCCGCTGAACTACCTATGGGCACATTAGTAACTCTTTATGGACCATCGTTAAAAAAAACATTCCGTACAACATTAAATTTGTCAGTAGGGCAATCAGAAACTATAAAAACTAATATTACCCTACCAACTTCAATAGGTCAGGTTAGATATTATGCTGTTGTTAATGAAAACGATGGTACTACAGAACTTTCAAAGAACAATAATACGTCGCCAGTTGTTGAATTGACAATAGTTTCCCCTTATTCAGCTACTGTGAGTGTAGAGAAAGCTATTTATGAGGCTGGCGAATCGGTTATGATAACTGGAAAACTGACTGGAACTAATATTACTGGACAAAAGGTAGATGTTTATGTTGTTCTAAATGGTGGGAGAGAGTCACTGCTAACAAAATCTGATGATACGGGTTCATTCAGTGTCACATGGACTCCAAAGTCTTCTATTGCAGGGCATTTTCTTGTTGGTGCTTGCTATCCTGGTGAAAATCGCACAGAAGGACTTTGTTCGTTTGACGTTTACGGACTGAGAAGGGTTTTCAACAATAGCATAGAATGTGATGTTACTCTTGGAGATGCTGCTCGTGGAACAGTTCAACTACAAAACCTTTGCAATCTTCCTTTGACGGGAGTTCAGGCAGAAATATTGGATTCTCCGGCAAATTGCGATGCTTCTGTGAGCATAGCTCCCACTATTGATGGTAAGTCGAATGTTGAATTGAATTACGAATTAACTGGAACATCCGTTACAGAAGGAAATCATTGGGATGAAGTAAAGATTCGCGTCTCAACAGACCAGGGCGTGTCGACAGATTTCTCACTTTGGTTTTATTGCCGTGCACAAAAGCCTTTACTACAACTTAGTACCAAAAACATCAAAACGACGATGACGAAAGGGAAAACACGCGAATATCCTATTACCATTACGAACATCGGACGAACAGCTACAAGCAATATCCAATTGTTGCTTCCAGAGTGGATGGATGCGTCAACAGGAAAAAACCTGCCATCTCTTGCACAAGGAGAATCAGCTACTATAAACCTTCAGTTGACCCCAACAGAATCGATGCAAATGAACAATGTGGTTCATGGATCATTCGGTATAGATTATGGAGGTGATGAAGTGGCCGATATTTACTATGCTATCACACCCGTCTCGGAGTCAACAGGCACACTGATTGTTGATGTAAAAGACGAAAATACCTTTTATACAGAAGAAGCACCACACCTTGAAGGTGCAACGGTAAGTATAACAAAACCAAATGGTGAATTGGCTGCCGAAGGAACCACTAATACAGATGGCCTTTATGTGGTAGACATTCCGGAAGGACCATATTACATGCAGGTATCTGCGCCTCATCATCGCAGTTCGGAGCGCAAGACAATCATCATTGATCCAGGCATTGAAAACCGACATAATGTGACCATTAGCATCGATGCCGTTCAGGTGGATTATACTGTTCAGCCAACTACGGTGGAAGAAAGGTATGAGGTTGTGACAAGTGTAAGCTACATGACGGATGTGCCCGTGCCAGTTGTTTTGCTTACCTGCCCTTCAGGAATAAACGGTGACGATATGCAAGTTGGCGAGAGTAAATTACTCACATTTACATTAACCAACAAAGGCCTAATTCGTGCAGATAATGTATATCTTCACATTCCACAGGCCAATGAATATTGGAGTATGGAGGCTATCAGTTCAAATGGCCCATTCTCTCTTGCTCCCCAGACAATGCAGAGTGTTTCTGTTGTTCTAACAAAACTTGGTGGCACCCAAAATGAAACGAACAGAATTAGAAGGTCTGGCAAAACAGGCGAAGAAATATTAGAGGAATCTGTCTATGAAACAGGTTCATCTTTTACCCGCTGTATGGCCAATATGGCATTTCAATATCAGTGGATTTGTGGAGAAGACATAAGATCGAATCATGCAGCTCTTACGGTAGCTTTAGCCACATGTACAGCTGGATCTATTGCCGCCGGGCTTTCCAATCTATTCTCAAATCTTCAGTTTGGTGGCATTGGTGGAGGTGGAGGCAATGGCGGCTCTCCTGTTTCTGCTCCTAATAACGCTCAACAATCAACCTACCAGCCTGTTACAGACCAGACACCCACTGTTGCATCGAAAGATATGGTGACATTTTGCGACCCTAAGGATGCTGCATGTGGTTTGTCAATAGTCAAAGGAAGTGCTTCATTTGTAGATGCTCCTTCTGCAGCTATGCTAACAGGACTTATAGACTATTCGGAAAAGATGATAGAGGTGCAGGAGCAATATGCGCAAGCCGAGGCAGAAGGCATATCACAGGACGAAGTAGATAGAGCGCGTCTTCAGAGCGTTATGAGCGAATGTGCTAAAAGCTTAAAAAAAGTTTTGGAAGATGGAAATAAGGAAATTACTAACTCTTTGGAAAATGGCACATCGTCGAATAATTCTGATAACCTGCTGAAAATATATGAAGCAGCAAAGTCGATAGCGGGAATCGTGACTTCTTGCGTTCATACATACAACAAGCTCAATCCTCCTCAGCCTCAGGCCAAGAACAATAATATCAAAACGATGGCAGACTATGCACATTGCTTGTATAACTCTTATTTAGTTATCAAAGAAATATTAGGAACAGATGATTGGAAAGATTTGCTGGAAGGTCATGGAAGGAGTCTTCTGGATTATATCATTGAATATGACTGGAAAGATGCCAGTGTCGAATCTTTCTTCGCCGGTGCTCCTGATATAAGAAGAACTGAAAAGGTGGAAAAACTCGTTGAAAGAATTATTAAAACCTACGACAAGTATTTGTATTTGAAAGAACGTAATAACCCGAGACGGTCTTCTTATTTTGATGCGAATGCAGTGGAGGATCCTGAAATTCAAACCGACTATATTGATTTAGGTCGGATCGTTACGCTTTTGACAGAAATTTCCGAGATGGAACAAGATGCGGTTTCACAAGGTGCTACTTCTTTGGATGAGAAATTCAGAGAGGTCTATCAAGCCTATCAGGAATATTACAATGATCCGTCGGAACATATTTGTGCTACCATGAAACTGGAGTTCAAACAGGAGCTTATCTTTACACGAGAAGCATTCGAAGGTACGCTGACAGTTTACAATGGGAATGAAAGCAATGCAATAACAAATTTAAGAGTTGACTTCACGGTTACCGATGAGGATGGGAACCCCGCAACACCAGATATCATGAATCAGAATCTTAAATCGTGTGAGGGATTTACAGGTGAAACATCGAATAATCTGAGTGGATGGAATCTCGAACCCAAGGCAACAGGAACAGCAGTCATGCTGTTTATCCCATCCATCAATGCTGCTCCGATAGAACCCAAATATTACTTGTTTGGTGGTACAGTATCGTATACAGACCCATTTACGGGACTAGAAGTAACACGCGAATTGGTTCCAGTGCGACTTATGGTTCACCCGTCACCGCAACTTGAATTGACATATTTCTTGCAAAGCGACATCTATGGAGATGATCCTCTTACGCCTGATGTGACAGAACCATCTGTTCCATCTGAATTTGCAGTACTTATTAATAATGTAGGCTATGGCGATGCGGGTAATGTGCGCATGGTTACTCATCAACCAACTATTACTGTGAACGAAAAAGGACTTGCAAATAACTTTAAAATTGTTGCTTCTCAGTTAAATGGTGGAGCAGAATCACCGGCAATAGGAGAAAGCACAACAACGTTATTTGGAACAATTGGTGCTCGTTCTACCTCTTTTGCACAATGGTGGTTTACAAGTGATTTGTCTGGACGTTTTGTCGAGTATGATGTGTCATTGAAAAAGGTGAGCTGTGATTATGTAACGGAGAATTTGGCTCGTCTTTCAGAATCACCAATCCATACCCTTGTTCGGAGCATCAAGCATGATGTTGGTGATGATATGGTAACCGGGTTCCTTTGTAACGATGACAATGATATAAGAAATAATCCAGACATTATATATTTTACGAATGGTGAAACATCTGAAGTAAAACTGATTGAAAAGTCTCAAACTACTTCAATTTCGTCAACCTCCTACGAGCTCACCATTACTCCTTCATCAGCTGGTTGGAACTATGGCACCATCACCGACCCCACGCAGGGTTATGCCAAGCTGAAGAGCATACGCAGAAAGAGTGATGGCAAGGAGATGAGCTTGCGCAACTTCTGGCAGACCGACCGAACGCTCGTTGACGGGAAAGACTGGCTCTATGATAACAACCTACATTTCGTTGATGAGTTTGGCTCTTCTTCTGAAACCTATATCCTCACATTTGAACCCACTCCGCAAACAGTGCTTGAAGTTGCTTCAATAGAGCTCGTTCCTGCCGTGGAAGAGGTTGCTGTGGAGCCAGTTGACATGGCAAAGGTCACTTTCTCGAAAGCTATTGACCCTGCCACATTCACCGCCGACGATATTACGATGAATGTTCAAGGGGTGAAGCAAAATGCCAGTCTGATAGGTATCACCACAGACGATAATAAAACTTTCACGCTTGACTTGTCGGCCATCAATGCATCATGTGGCAATGGTTACTATACCTTGGGTATACAAACCAATGGTATTAATGACTTTGAAGGCTATCAGGGTGCAAACGGCAAAGATCCAACAGGTTGGGTCTTCTTCCGTGGCGGATTGGTTCAACTTTTAACCAGTGTTTGGCCAGCAGAATCAGGCTCTGTTCAGCGTGTTATGCCCAGTAGTGAGGCAAGAGTGCTGCGTGCCCCTGTTGCAGAAAAGGTTCTAGACCAAGCTCAGTATGGTTCAACAGTTGTGTTGCAGGCAAGTGCGAAAGAGGGCTTCTCATTCTCTAAATGGACTATCGACGGGCAAGAGGTTTCTTCCACCCCGGAGTTTTCAACCCAAGCGACGGGCGACTTAGACATTGTGGCCAATTTCCAGCGCAAGTTCTATTCGGTTTCCATCGAGAAAGAAGGGAATGGAGGCTCAGTAGCCTATGTGCTCACCGACCCTGACGACGGACAAGTGAGCAGTGTGGAAATGGAAGGTAGCGGCAATTATAAGTATGGAACAAAATTTGTGTTAAGAGCAACACCTGATGAGGGATATCTCTTTGATGGATGGACTGTTAATGGAACGTTGGCAGAGAGTAAGCAGGAACTCGCGCTTACCGTCACCAACAAGTCTAGCATCACGGCAAAGTTCTCACCTGAGTATATCCTCGGTGATGCCAATGGCGACAAGGTTGTGAACATTGCCGATGTTACTGCCATTATCAACAGAATCAACAGCACCGACAATATCAATTTTGTAGAAAAAGCTGCCGATGTGAATGGTGATGGAATGATTTCCATTGCCGACGTAACCGGTGTTATAAACATTATTCATCAGTAAATTTTAAAATAGCAAAGAATATGTTGAAGAAAATATTCATTTCGTTCGTGTTATGTTTGGTGTTGGGTATGCCAGCATTATCACAAGAGAGACTCTTTGTAGATAACCTGCAAATACCGCGTGGGTATCAGACAATGATGAAGGTTTCTTTCCAATTCAATGAGCCACACGATTATGTGAGTTATCAATTTACTGTTAACTTACCAGAGGGGGTTTCTCTAAAGTCAAGTGCAAATGGTAAAGTGCCTGTTGTATTGGGCGATGGGCAGCCTAACGACTTGTTTGTGTTGGATATGAACGCCACAAGCCGGATTGTAACATGCTATTCCAATCCTTCCACCCCAATTAGTTTAAATGAAGGAATATTGGTGTACATTCCGATTATAGCTGATAAGGCTCTTCAAGCAGGCACCACTCTGAATGGTTCGTTGTCTTCCATTCAACTTGCTCATGCAGATGCCTCGCCAGCTAATCTGGGCGATGTCAGTTTTGCCATTACCATTGATGACAGGGCTGTCCTCGATGAGCAGTCTACCACTATACCAGCCCCTGCAGAGGGGGTTGACGTACAGGTGAAACGTACCATCAAGGCCAACCAGTGGTCGACCATCTGTCTGCCTTTCGCCATGACGGAGCAACAAACCAAGGATGCTTTTGGCAGCGAAGTGCAAATAGCCGATTTCAATGATTATGTGTATGATGGCGTTAATAACACCATACAGGTGCTCTTTCAGCCGGTGACGGCAATGGAAGCCAACCATCCTTATATTATTAAGGTGGCCGGTGCGGTGACCGATTTTATAGCCGACGGAGTAGACATCAATCCACAGGAAGCAATCGTAGACTTTGACACCAGTAGGCGGAAAAACCAACCACGGCAGTTCGTGGGCACCTATGTGGCCGGCACTGTGCTCGGGTGGGGAACTCTGTTCCTGAGCGACAACCGGTTTTGGTATTCCACGGGACAGACAAAGATGAAAGCTTTCCGCGGCTACTTCAACTTCAACGATCTGATTGCCGACTTTGAACAGAACTACGAATCGCGCATTGTGATGTTCGTGGGGGATGAGGCTACAGGCATGGGCGACGCTTTGCGTCTAAATGATAAATGTAAAATGATAAATGAGATGTACGACCTGCAGGGCCGTCGCGTGAACAATCCACAACAGGGGGTCTATATCAGAAACGGAAAGAAAGTTGTAGTCACTTCTAATTAAACACGAAAGCTATGAAAAAAGAATATATACAACCCCAGACGAGCATTGTTATTGCTGTAGTGGAGAATCCGGTAATGAATGTTTCGGCAACGCAGCAAGGTATCAGCTATGGTGGTGTTGATGAAGCGGGCGAAAAAGATCCCGATGCCCGCGAGATGTCGCCGCTCCATTATAACGTTTGGGACGACTGATTGAGTTACTTAAATATTCTCACCTTATTAATTTATCAAGAATTAGAGAATTTGAGAATTTTTCCTTTAGTGCTATAGTAGGATTATTGGTAATAAATAATTCTTAGATTCTCAAATTCTTGATAAATAATAACTTAGCCCACATTGCTGCGTTTTTAACAATTTACATGGCATTGCCTTGTCTTGCAATTCCAGATTACTCAATGCATAGAGAGGAACTATGTCTACATGCCGTTGTTCGAATTGGTCCTTGGGGTCATAGTGGTTGAACTGGCCGAAGTTTTCCAACGATGTTCTGATTGCTTCGTGCAGCTTACGCTTTCTCATGAAGATCCAAAGGCTCTGCATGCTTCCCTGCGTGTTGGCCTTCACTTCGATGGGTAGTACCTTACCGCCATGAGCCCTCAGATAATCCACTTCTGCATTGCTACCCTTTTCCGTGTTCTGCCAATAGTGCATCTCTGGCTTCTGAAAGCAGTCACGATATTTTATCATTTCCAGTCCGGCGAACATTTCTGATGTACCGCCTTTGTTAACTAATTCTGCATCGGATGCAGTCAGAATATCGGCAGCCGGGATGTCAAGCATGGTAAGCATCACACCTAAGTCGAAGAACAGATATAAAATATCCAAAAGTATGGGCGAAAAATAACAAAAAACATCCAAAATACAGCTCAAAACCAAAAGTAAGGGCAATAAGAAGGTGTTTTTATCCGAAAATGGGGGCAAAAGTTTAATCCTTCATTCGTGATGATATGGTTCGCCTTTGATGATGGTGCAGGCGCGGTAGAGCTGCTCCACAAATACAAGGCGAACCATTTGGTGTGAGAAGGTGAGGGGCGAGAGCGAGAGCTTTTCGTTGGCACGCTTGTAAACAGCGGGGGAGAAGCCGTAGGGACCGCCCACCACGAACACCAGGCGGCGGGCATGCTGCTGCTTGCGCTCAAGCCACGCGGCCAGTTCAATGCTACGCAGAAGGAGGCCGTGCTCGTCGAGCAGCACCACCGTGTCGGAGGGTTGAAGGCGACTCAGTATGAGCTCGCCTTCACGCTCTTTCTGCTGCTCTTCGGTGAGGGCCTTGGTGTTCTTCAGCTCGGGCAGAACGGTGATGGCAAAGGGCATGTAGTGGGTGATGCGCTCCACATAGTCGTTGATGAGGGTGGTGAAGTGCTTGTTCACCGTTTTGCCTACGAGAATAAGTTCGGTTTTCATAATTGCCGGTTGAAGCTGGAAACAGCTGTTATGCTTTCCGTTGATATTCGTTCTTCCGCTTGGGGTTCATGGGGAACCACCCGCGTTCAACCCGTTTCTTTTGTTCAAACAGTTCGCCTATGCTCCACAGGAACGAAGCACCCACAACACCCACTATCGACGACCAGAAGACATCGGCAATGAAGAAGGCACCCACCACGCACAGCAGTCCTCCCAGCAGGAACAGCCACCAGAAGCGCGTGCCGGTGTAATATTCGGTTTTGATGACCAGGGGGTGAAACATTCCTATGGCGAGAAAGGTACAGAGGGCAATCAGTATGCCGGTGAAATGCAGTTCCATGTGTAAAAGTTTATTGTTTTGCGTGCAAAATTATAAAAAAAGTTCTAAAGTTGGGCATTGTTTCGTTGAAATTACTTATCTTTGCAGCTAATTGAAACTATTTATTCATTAAAAACATACAGCAATGGAAAACAACGAACTGATTGCCCAGTGCGAGGCTCGTGCCCGCCAGTGGCTCACTCCGTCGTTCGACGAAGAAACCCGCAAGCAGGTGGAGGCCATGCTTGCCAACGACGACAAGACTGAACTGATTGACTCATTCTATCGCGACCTGGAGTTTGGAACGGGCGGACTGCGCGGCATTATGGGTGCCGGCACCAACCGCATGAACAAATACATTGTGGGCATGGCCACACAGGGTTTTGCCAACTACATTCTGAAAGCCTTCCCCGGCAAGCAGTGCTCGGTGGTGGTGGGTCACGACTGCCGCAACAACGGCCGCATGTTTGCCGAAACCGTTGCCAACATCTTCTCGGCCAACGGCATCAAGGTTTATCTGTTTGAGAGCCTGCGCCCCACGCCTGAGATTTCTTTCGCCATTCGCCAGCTGGGATGCCAGGCCGGTGTGAACGTCACCGCCAGCCACAACCCCCGCGAATATAACGGCTACAAGGCTTACTGGGACGATGGTGCCCAGGTGTTGGCACCGCACGACACGGGCATCATTGACGAGGTGAACAAGGTGAGCATCGACGATGTGAAGTTTGAGGGCAATCCCGAACTCATCGACATCATTGGCGGTGAAATGGACTGGGACTACCTGCAGGCCGTGAAGGAAGCCATGGTTGACCAGGATGTTATTCTGCGCCACAAAGACCTGAACATTGTTTATTCGCCCATGCACGGCACCGGCCGCGTGATCATTCCCGAGGCCATGCGCTCGTGGGGATTCCAGAACTTTCATGTGGTGCCCGAGCAGATGGTGATTGACGGCAACTTCCCCACGGTGGTGAGCCCGAACCCCGAGAATGCCGAGGCCATGACACTGGGCATGAAGCTGGGCACACGCCTGAACGCCGACCTGGTGATTGCCTCTGACCCCGATGCCGACCGCTTGGCCATTGTGTGCCGCAACGCCAAGGGCGAGTGGGAGATTATCAACGGAAACCAAACCTGCATGATGTTCTGCTGGTATATCATTGCCAACAAGAAGAAGCTGGGTCAGCTGAAGGGCAACGAGTTCCTGGTGAAGACCATCGTTACCACCGAGGTGATTCGCAAGATTGCCGAGAAGAACGGCGTGGAGCTTCGCGACTGCTACACGGGCTTCAAGTGGATTGCCAATGAAATTCGCAAGAGCGAGGGTGTGAACAAATTTATTGGCGGTGGTGAAGAGAGCTTTGGTTTCCTGCCCTTCGACAAGGTGCGCGACAAAGACTCCCCAGCCAGCATCTGTTTGATTTGCGAAATTGCTGCATGGGCAAAGGATAATGGAAAGACGCTCTACGACCTGCTTATGGACATCTATGTGGAATATGGCTTCTCGTATGAAAACACCATCAACGTGGTGCGCCCGGGCAAGAGCGGTGCCGACGAGATTAAGCAGATGATGGAGAACTTCCGCAAGAACCCGCCCACAGAGCTGGGTGGCAGCGAAATTGCCTTTGTTCGCGACTGGCAGGTATTGGAGCAAACCAATGCCGATGGTTCGAAAGAGAAGCTGGTTCAGCCCGCCACCAGCAATGTGCTGCAGTGGTTCTGCACGGATGGAACAAAGGTGAGCGTTCGCCCGTCGGGAACGGAACCGAAGATCAAGTTCTATCTGGAAATCAAAGACCCCTCGATGCGTTGCGCCGGCTGCTACGACCGCTGCCTGGCAGCTGCCAAAGAGAAGGTAGAGGCCATTAAGGTGAGCCTGGGTCTTTAATGCAACACCTGCGGTTGCAAAAGACCGCATTCAGGGTTCTCAAAGACCGCTTTCAAGGTTCTCAAAGACCGCTTTCAAGATTGTAAAAGACCGTCTTCAAGTAGCTTGAAGACGGTCTTTTAGCATTCTTCGGTGTTCATTTTGCCCGCCGGAAGTAGTTTTGCAGGTTCGCCCGCGAAACGCCGAACTTAACCAGCCGGTCGAGGTCTTCGCGGGCCTCTCGCTTGCGGCCCAGCTGCAGGCGCAGTTCCATGCGGTTCACCAGCAAGTCGGTGTTGGTGGGCGATAGGTCAACGGCACGCGAATAGTCGTATTCTGCCAGCTCTTTCATGTTCAGTTCCATTTCCATGCCAGCCCGGGCAGCATACGCCATGGCCGAATCGGGGAAAAGTGTCACAAGCGAGTTGGCCTGTTCCATTGCCAAAGCCGTTTGCTTGTTCTTTTGATAGAGCAGAGCCAGGCCTAAGCGGGCACGAAACGATGAGGGGTCGAGGGCGATGAGCTGTTCATAGTCGGCCCGCGCCAACCCAAACTGTCGCATCTGTTCGTTGGCATAAGCCCGAAAATAGAGTGCCGCTCCATTGGTGGGAGCGAGCAGCAGCACCCGGTCGTATTCGTCTTTGGCGCGTTGCCATTCACCGAGCATCATGTTCCACGAAGCCTTCTTCAGGCGCAGTTCCACCGAATCGGGGTGGTGTTCAATAGCCGCCATCACCTCGCTCAACGAGTCGCGCATTTGCTGATAGGTTTGTGCACAGCCATCAGAGAGCAGAAACTGCATGGCCACAAATAGAAAAAGCTGTTTCATGTTAGAAGAGATTGATGCGGCAAAGTTACACCATCGTTGTCAAACAGCCAAAACAATAACGTTAAAAAGACAATAAACCGCAGGATTCTGCGTTTGTTTCATTGTATGAAACAGAAATTTTTGATAACCATCATATTGACATTCATCGTGTTCTTGAAGGCTGGTGCCCAAACTTTCACATTGCAGGGCAGGGTTACAGACGAACAGATGAACCCAGTGGAGCTGGCAACGGTGAGCGTGATCAGTCAGGGTAAGGTTACGATGACCTCTATGAAGGGTGAGTTTTCGATGCAGTTGCAGAGTGCCGACACCGTGGTGGTGAACTTCTCGATGGTGGGCTATAAAACCAAGAGCCGGTTGTTGCGCAACCCGCGCGGCAAGCAAACGTTGCAGGTGGTGCTGCTGGAAGACGAGAACCTGCTTTCGGAAGTGGATGTGACCGAACTCAAGCGACAGACCACCCAAACCCAGGAGCTGAAGCCCGAAGACCTGGGCCGGCTGCCATCAACCACCGGCAATGCCGTTGAAGAGATGCTGCAGCTGCAGGCAGGTGTCTCGTCGCACAGCGAACTCTCGTCGCAATACAATGTGCGCGGCGGTGCCTTCGACGAGAACAGCGTATATATAAATAATGTGGAAGTGTTCCGCCCCTTTCTGGTGCGCAGCGGACAGCAAGAGGGCCTTTCGGTTATCAACCCCAACATGGTGGAGCGCGTGGCCTTCTCTACCGGAGGCTTCGAAGCGAAGTATGGCGACAAGATGTCGTCGACCCTCGACATTCAGTACAAGCGGCTCACACCACCCACGGGGCGCAAAACCTTCACCGAGGCATCGGCCTATGCCTCTCTGCTTGGTGCCGGTGCATACGTGGGTTTTGCCAACCGGCGCGTTTCGTGGCTCAACAGCGTGAGGTATAAAACCAACCAATATCTGGTGGGGTCGATGGAAACCGACGGAGAATACAGGCCGCGTTTCCTCGACTATCAGACCTACCTGAGCTATGAACCCATGAAACGGTGGCGAATAGACTTCATCGGGAACATCTCCGACAACCGCTACGACTTCACCCCCGAAGACCGCGAAACCAAATTCGGCACCATGGAGAACGTGAAATCGTTCCGCGTCTATTTCGACGGACAAGAGAAAGACCTCTTCAGAACCTATTTCGGAAGTCTGGCTATCAGTCACCAGCTCACCACACAAACCCGCATCGCGCTGCTCACATCGGCCTTCCACACACAAGAGCGGGAAACCTACGACATTCAGGGGCAGTATTGGCTCGACCAAACCGAAACCTCTGAAAACTTAGGTGTTGGCACTTATTTCGAACACACCCGCAACTATCTGAAGGCCAATGTGCAAAGCTTGAAGCTGATGCTGCAGCATAAGGGGCGCAAACACCAGGCCGAGGCTGCCATCACCCTGAAGCGCGAACGCATCAGGGAGAGCAGCGTGGAATATGAGATGCGCGATTCGGCCGGTTACAGCATTCCACACACAGGGCGCGACCTGAACATGGTTTATTCGCTGCGTGCCCGCAATCAGCTGCAGGCCAACCGTTCCGAGTTCTACGTTCAAGACACCTATCGCTTTACGTTGGGCAACGAAGCAACGGCCGACTCGCTGCCCGCTGAGCCCACCCTGTTCACACTGAACTATGGTGTGCGCATGTCGCACTGGAACTTCAACCGCGAAACCATTCTCTCGCCCCGCGTGGCCTTGGGCATTATTCCGGCGTTCAACCAGCAACTCACCTTCCGCCTGGCAACCGGTCTTTATTACCAGACACCATTCTTCAAGGAACTGCGCGACACCACCACCCGCGAAGGCATCACCTACGCTTCGCTCAACCAGCGCGTGAAGAGTCAGCGCTCGCTGCATTTTATTGCAGGTATGGACTACACCTTCAAGAGCATGGGGCGCCCCTTCCGCTTTTCGGCAGAAGCCTACTACAAGCTGCTCTCGCGTATAACCCCCTACACGGTGAGCAACGTGAAGGTGACCTATTATGGCGACACCCATGCCAAGGGGCATGCTGCCGGCATCGACCTGAAGCTCTATGGCGAGTTTGTGCCAGGCTACGATTCGTGGATAACCTTCTCGCTGATGGATACCGAGATGAAAGTGAACGGACAGGCACTGCCTTTGCCCACCGACCAGCGATATGCCCTGAACCTGTTCTTCACCGACTATTTCCCCGGCACCGACCGCTGGCGCATGTCGCTCAAGCTGGCCTATGCCGACGGGCTTCCCTTCTCGGCCCCCCACAAAGAGCTGAACCGCATGCCCTTCAGGGCTCCCGCCTATCGCCGCGCCGACATTGGCATGAGCTACCTGGCCTATAAGTCGCGGGCACCGCGAACGAAACTAACGCTCAAACAGGTGTGGCTGGGCATAGACTGCCTGAACCTTTTCGACATCAGCAACGTCAACTCCTATTACTGGGTAACAGATGTTACCAGTCAGCAATATGCCGTGCCCAACTACCTGACACGCCGGCAGGTGAACTTCCGCGTGCAAATAGACCTGTAAAAAAAGAGCCCCTCTCTTCACAGAGAAGGGCTCTTTCCTCAATAGGCATTAGTTTACTTTCATTAAGGCAAAAAGATTGTATTCAGGATAACGAGCGCAAAGGTACTGCTTTTCTCTTGATTACGCAAATTAAGAAACATGTTAAATAACACATTTTATAGACCCAAGCAAGAAAACTAACCCTTTAATTTTGTTTGAAACACTAAATTTTGTAATTTTGCACCATATTATTCATTTATAACTATCTGAAAGCATTGATAGAGAAACATATTGTACTTGAAGACATCGACCCTGTAGTGTTCTACGGGGTGGGTAATGCACATCTGCAAATGGTGAAATCGCTTTACCCCAAGTTGCGCATTGTGGCACGCGACAATGTGTTGCGCGTGCTCGGCGACGAAGAAGAAATGGCCCATCTGGAAGAAAACGTGCAACGCATGCAGCAGCATATAGCCAAGTACAACACCATCAGCGAAGAAGACATTCTCGACATCATCAAAGGCAGGCAAACCAAAGCCGATGCCGTGAAAGGGGTGGTGTGCTACAGCCTTTCGGGGCGGCCCATCAAAAGCCGGTCGGCCAACCAGCAGAAGCTCATCGATGCTTTCGACGAGAACGATATGGTGTTTGCCGTGGGACCGGCCGGAACGGGCAAAACCTATCTGAGCATCGCCCTTGCCGTGAAAGCACTCAAAGAGAAAACAGCCAAGAAAATAATTCTTTCAAGACCCGCCGTGGAAGCCGGCGAAAAGCTCGGATTCCTGCCGGGCGACATGAAAGACAAGATAGACCCCTATCTGCAACCCCTCTACGATGCACTCGAAGACATGCTGCCACAGGTGAAACTGCAAGACATGATGGAGAAGCGGGTCATTCAGATTGCACCACTCGCCTTCATGCGCGGCCGCACACTCAGCGATGCCGTGGTTATTCTCGACGAAGCGCAAAACACCACCCCCCAGCAGATTCGCATGTTTCTCACTCGCATGGGATGGAACACCAAAATGATTATCACCGGCGACATGACCCAGGTAGACTTGCCCAAACAACAGACAAGCGGACTGAAAGAGGCACTGCACATTCTCAACGGCATTGAGGGCATTGGAGTGGTGGAACTGGGGCAGAAAGATATTGTAAGGCATAAACTGGTCACACGCATCGTGAACGCCTACGATGCGTTCGACAAAATAAACAATAAACCAAATGAAAGCATTAACAACCACCAACTTCAACTTTGAGGGACAAAAGAGCGTGTACCATGGCAAGGTGCGCGATGTGTATAACATTAACGACAACCTGATGGTGATGGTGGCCACCGACCGCATCTCGGCCTTCGACGTGGTGCTGCCCAAGGGAATCCCCTTCAAGGGACAGGTGCTCAACCAGATTGCCGCCAAGTTCTTAGATGCCACTGCCGACATCTGCCCCAACTGGAAACTGGCCACGCCCGACCCGATGGTTACCGTTGGACTGCGCTGCGAAGGGTTCCGCGTGGAAATGATCATCCGCAGCATTCTCACCGGCTCGGCCTGGCGCGAATATCAGAAAGGATGCCGCGAACTGTGCGGAGTGAAACTGCCCGACGGCATGCGTGAGAACGAACGGTTCCCCGAACCCATCATCACGCCCACCACAAAAGCCGATGAAGGGCACGACATGAACATCTCGAAGGAAGAAATTATTGCTCAGGGAATTGTTTCGGCCGAAGATTATGCCATCATGGAAGATTACACCCGCCGCATCTTTGCACGCGGACAGGAAATTGCTGCCAAGCGCGGGCTCATTCTGGTCGACACCAAGTATGAGTTTGGCAAGCGCGACGGCAAGGTGTATCTCATCGACGAAATTCACACCCCCGACTCAAGCCGCTACTTCTATGCCGATGGCTATGAAGAGAAACTGGCCAAGGGTGAACCGCAACGACAGCTCTCGAAAGAGTTTGTGCGCCAGTGGCTCATCGAACACAACTTCATGAACGAACCCGGCCAGCAGATGCCCGAGATTACCGACGAATATGCCGAGAGCGTTTCAGACCGCTACATCGAACTCTACGAACACATCGTGGGCGAACCCTTCGACAAGGCTGCCGAGGCCGACAACATTGCCGCCCGCATTGAGCGCAACGTGGCGCAATGGCTGCAGCAAAACGCCAACAAATAAACTTCCTGTTCACATTGTATAAGCAAGAAACCATTAAGCCCTACAGCAACCAGGGCGAGAAAACACGGCAGGTGGAGGCTATGTTCAACAACATAGCTCCCACCTACGATAAACTCAACCATCGCCTTTCGTGGGATATAGACCGCATTTGGAGGCGAAAGGCACTGCGCATGCTCAAACCTCATGCACCGAAGCACATGCTCGACATTGCAACCGGAACAGGAGACTTTGCTATCATGGCGGCGCAGATGCTCCACCCTGTCAGGTTGATTGGAACAGACATCAGCGAGAACATGATGATGGTGGGAAAAGAAAAAGTTGAAAAAGCCGGGCTGCAACACATCATTCAGTTTGAGAAAGAAGACTGCATGCACCTTTCCTATGCCAGTGAAAGCTTCGATGCCGTTACGGCGGCTTTCGGCATCAGAAACTTCTCTAACCTCGAACAGGGATTGAGCGAAATGTGCCGCGTGCTGCGAAAGGGAGGTCACCTGTGCATTGCCGAACTCACCACACCCGTGAGCTTTCCCATGAAACAGCTTTTCGCCATCTATTCACACACCGTGCTCCCGCTCTATGGGCGGGCCATCTCTAAGGATGTGAGTGCCTATTCCTATCTCACCAAAACCATAGAGGCCTTCCCACAGGGCGAAAAAATGGTGGGCATTCTTGCAAGGGCAGGGTTCGCGCAATGCACTTTCCTGCGGCTCACCTTCGGCATCTGCACACTCTATTTCGCAACCAAGTGAACTTTCTACCTCACACCACAGCTCATATTTGAAACTGCCACAAAACATCACAGCTCATGAAAAAATTCGGACTCGTAGGCTTCCCCCTCGGACATTCTTTCTCCAGCAAGTTTTTCAACGAGAAGTTCCAAAACGAACATATCGATGCACAATACGAAAACTTCGAACTGCCCAGCATCGAACAGCTGCCTGCCTTGCTCGCCGCCAATCCCCAACTGTGCGGGTTGAATGTAACCATTCCCTACAAGGAGAAGATTATTCCGTTTCTCAACGACATGAGCAACGAGGCGAAAGCCATTGGAGCGGTGAATGTGGTGAAAGTTTTGCAACAGGGCAACCGTCCCCGGCTCATTGGCTACAACAGCGATGTGATTGGTTTCAGCGGCAGCATAGAACCCTTGCTGGCAGCGCATCATCGCCGGGCATTGGTGTTGGGAACAGGCGGCGCATCGAAAGCCGTGCTCTATGCCCTTCACAAACTGGGGGTGGAAACGCAACTGGTGAGCAGGGTAGGGCGCAGTGGCATCATCAGCTATGCCGACATCACACCCCACATGCTGGCCAACGATTTTAAGCTTGTGGTGAACTGCACACCCGTGGGCATGTATCCACATACCGACGAATGTCCGCCACTGCCCTACGAGGCCATGAACGAACAAACACTGCTCTACGACCTGGTGTATAACCCCAGTGAAACACTTTTCATGAAACGGGGAGCTGAACATGGGGCCGTGGTGAAAAACGGATTGGAAATGTTGCTCTTGCAGGCTTATGCCTCGTGGGATTTCTGGAACAAAGAGTGAAACGCAAATACAGGAATAGCTGCTTATGATAACCTATGCCGACAACCTGAAAATGCTGACCAACAGGTATAACAATGCCATCCGTCAGCTGAAACATTCCTATATGCAGGAAGAGCATCAAACGGGAATGTTCGGGGGCATGGGCTCTGCTTCTCTGGCTCAACGCTATTCTAACCGCTATCTACAGCTGGCAGCCAGCTACAGGCAAGAGGCTGCGCAAATGCTCAGCCTGCAACAGCGCGCCAATCCTTCGTGGGCGAAATGGCGAAAGCTGTGGGCGTGGTGCTTTGTGGCGGGCGTGCTCTTGGCCGTCACCTGTTGCCAATATGCTCTTCCTGCAGCAGAACCGCAGGCAGCCGTTGCCAACACCACAGAAAGTGTTACTTACTGGAATGCCGAAAACATTCCCATTCCTTTCCTCCAAGACTCCACACAATATGTGTCAAACCCCGACCATGTGCTCTCACCCCAAGCCGTGCAGCGCATGAACGGCACCCTGCTCTCATTAGACAAACAGCTGGGGGTGCAGTCGGTGGTGATTGTGGTGAACCATATTGAAAACGACGACCCCTTTCGCATGGCGCAGGATGTGGGCAACCGATATGGGGTGGGCGTTGGCGACCGCGGACTAATGGTGGTGGTGGGGTATGAAGACCACAGCATCAACATCTCGCCGGGGCGTTCGCTTGAAGCCGACCTCACCGATGCCGAGTGCCACCGCCTTGAACAGCGCTTTGTGGTGCCTGCCATGAAAGTCCAACAACCCGACAGCGCCATGATATACCTTGTGGAGGGCATCTATGCCCTGTTGCAACAGAAACCCATGCCCACCATGAGTGTAAGCAAACAGGAAGACTCTTCGGCCGAAGACCTGCCCGTGCTTCTCACCATGGTGTTCCTCACGGGGTGGGCGCTCTTCTTCGTCAGGCTGAACCGCAAATATGTGTGGATTGCCCTGCTCAACAACATCGGTCTCATGGCCAACCCCTTCCACACGGGTTCGGGCTTCTATATGGGCGGCTTCGGCGGAGGTCATGGTGGCGGCTTTGGCGGCGGCGGCGGTTTCAGCGGAGGTTCGTTCGGCGGCGGCTCGTTCGGTGGTGGAGGTGCCACTTCGCGATGGTGAACGATTCATCGCGCCGGTGAACAATAAACAGCTAATATACAACAAATTATACCATCTATTATGAAGAAAATGAATAAAACGCTCATCGCTGTTGTTGCAGCAGTTGTGGTTATTGGATTTTGGATGTCTAACTCCTATAATTCAATGGTTCGTGAACAGGAAACGGTCACCACCGCATTGGCCAACCTGCAGTCGGCCTACCAGCGCCGTGCCGACCTCATACCCAATCTGGTGGAAACGGTGAAGGGGTATGCAGCCCACGAAAAGGAAACTTTCGAAGCCGTCACCAATGCGCGCGCCAAGGCCACCAGCATCAATGTAGACCTTGCCAACATGACACCCGAGAAAATCAAACAGTTTCAGGAAGCGCAGGGCGAACTCTCCACGGCGCTTGGGCGTTTGCTTCGTGTGCAAGAGAACTATCCCGAACTGAAGGCTAACGAAAACTTCCGCGACTTGCAGGTGCAGCTCGAAGGAACCGAAAACCGCATCAACGAAGCGCGCAACACCTACAACCAGGTGGTGCAGCAATATAACGTGGCCGTTCGCTCGTTCCCCAAGAACGTGCTCGCCGGCATGTTCGGCTTCTCACAGATGCAGAAGTTCGAATCGGAGGCAGGTGCCGAAAAAGCTCCGCAAGTAAAGTTCTGAAAATAAAGATAAATATATGAACAACAGATATATGCAGCGCGGCGTGAGTGCCGCAAAAGAAGACGTTCACAACGCCATTAAAAACATTGATAAGGGAATATTCCCGCAGGCGTTCTGCAAAATCATTCCCGACATCCTGGGCGGCGACCCTGAGTATTGCAACATCATGCATGCCGACGGGGCAGGCACCAAATCGAGCCTTGCCTATATGTATTGGCGCGAAACAGGCGACATGAGCGTGTGGAAAGGCATCGCACAGGATGCCATCGTCATGAACACCGACGACCTGCTCTGCGTGGGCGCGGTAGACAACATCCTGGTGAGCTCCACCATCGGCCGAAACAAAATGCTCATTCCCGGTGAAGTGATCTCGGCCATCATCAACGGCACCGACGAACTGCTGGCCGAACTTCGCGAAATGGGCATCGGCATCTGGCCCACAGGAGGCGAAACAGCCGACGTGGGCGACCTGGTGAGAACCATCATCGTCGACTCTACCGTCACCTGCCGCATGAAACGCAAAGATGTAATCGACAATGCCAACATACGTCCGGGCGACGTGATTGTGGGGCTCTCCTCAACCGGGCAGGCCACCTACGAGAAAAGCTACAATGGCGGCATGGGCAGCAACGGACTCACATCGGCCCGTCACGATGTGTTTGCCAAATATCTCGCCGAGAAATTCCCTGAAAGCTTCGACCACGCCGTTCCCGACGAACTGGTGTATAGCGGCCGCTATCAGCTCACCGATCAAGTAGACGGAGCACCCGTGAATGCCGGCAAACTGGTGCTTTCGCCCACCCGCACCTATGCACCTGTCATTAAAAAGGTG
Source organism: uncultured Prevotellaceae bacterium (assembly GCA_902767045.1). GTDB lineage: Bacteria > Bacteroidota > Bacteroidia > Bacteroidales > Bacteroidaceae > Prevotella. The sequence continues at coordinate 42,304 of CACXFT010000104.1, forward strand.
CTCGACCAGCTGCGACCCCACATTCATGGCATGGTGCACTGCACCGGCGGGGCGCAAACCAAGGTGCTCCATTTCGTAGGCGACGATTGCCGTGTGGTGAAAGACCACATGTTCCCCGTGCCCCCGCTTTTCCGTGCTATCCACGAATGTTCCGCTACAGACTGGCGCGAGATGTATCAGGTGTTCAACATGGGTCATCGCATGGAAATTTATGTGCGCCCCGAAGTGGCTCAGCAGGTGATAGCCATCTCCAAGTCGTTCAACATAGATGCTCAGGTTGTGGGCCATATCGAGCAGGGCAAACGTTCGCTCACCATCAGCAGCGAATTTGGAGAATTTGATTATTAGCCTCGCACCCCCGCACCCTCGCACCTCCGAATAAAAACTTAAAACAACAAACATGGACAACAATAGCATATTGCAAAAGCTCGACGGACTGGAAGCAAGGTTTGAAGAGGTTTCAACACTCATCACCGACCCCAATGTGATTGCCGACCAGCAACGTTTCGTGAAGCTCACAAAAGAATATAAAGACCTGGGCGACATCATGGATGCCCGCAAGCGCTACATCGCCTGTCTCAATTCCATCAAAGAGGCGAAAGACATCCTTGCCAACGAAGAAGACCCAGAAATGAAGGAAATGGCGCGCGAAGAATTGGCCGCTAACGAAGAACTCCAGCCCAAGCTGGAGGAAGAAATCAAAATCGCTCTCATTCCCAAAGATCCCGAAGACGCCAAGAACGTGCAAATGGAAATTCGTGCCGGAACGGGCGGCGACGAAGCATGCCTCTTTGCCGGCGACCTGTTCCAGATGTACAAGCGGTTCTGCGACTCCAAGGGATGGCAGCTGTCGGTTACCGACTTCAACGAGGGTGCCGTGGGCGGCTATAAAGAGATTGACTTTGCCGTGAGCGGAGCCGATGTGTATGGAACCCTCAAGTATGAGTCGGGAGTGCATCGCGTGCAACGCGTGCCCGTCACCGAAAGCAACGGACGCATGCAAACCTCCGCGGCTACTGTGGCCGTGCTGCCCGAAGCCGATAAGTTTGAGGTGAACATCAACGAAGGAGAAATCAAATGGGACACCTTCCGGTCGAGTGGGGCAGGCGGACAGAATGTGAACAAGGTGGAATCGGGTGTGAGACTGCGCTACATGTGGAAAAACCCCAATACAGGCGAAACGGAGGAAATCTTGATCGAGTGCACCGAAACACGCGACCAGCCCAAGAACAAGGAGCGTGCCCTTTCGCGCCTCTATACCTTTATATATGATAAGGAACACCAGAAGTATGTAGACGATATTGCCAACCGGCGCAAGAGTCTGGTCTCTACCGGCGACCGCTCAGCTAAAATACGCACATACAATTTCCCGCAAGGGCGTGTTACCGACCATCGCATCGGCTACACCACCCACGACCTGCAGGGATTTCTTGGCGGCGACATTCAAGCCATGATTGATGCACTCACCGTGGCCGAAAACGCCGAACGGATGAAAGAAGCTAAATTATAAACCTAACGGAAGAATATGAACAGACAAGAATTAGTTAAACAGATAAAAGAGAAGAACAGTTTCCTTTGCGTGGGACTGGATACCGACCTGAAGAAAGTGCCGCAGCATTTGCTCAGCGAAGAGAACCCCATCTTCTGCTTCAATAAGGCTATTATCGATGCCACGGCTCCCTATTGCGTGGCCTATAAACCAAACCTCGCTTTCTACGAGGCCTACGGCCTTGAAGGAATGAAAGCCTTCGAGCAAACCATCAGCTATTTGAAATCGTCGTGCCCCAACCACTTCATCATTGCCGATGCCAAAAGGGGCGACATTGGAAACACGTCCGCCATGTATGCACGAACGTTTTTCGAAGCATATAATGTTGACTCGCTCACTGTGGCACCATATATGGGAGAAGACAGCGTCACCCCCTTCCTCTCTTACAAAAACAAATGGGTGATTCTGTTGGCACTCACCAGCAACAAGGGAAGCGCCGACTTCCAGCTCATGGCCGATGCACAGGGCGAGCGTCTCTTCGAGAAAGTGCTGAAAACTTCCCTTCAGTGGGGCAACGAAGAAAACATGATGTATGTGGTGGGAGCCACCCAGGGCCGCATGTTCGAAGACATTCGCCGCCTCGTTCCCAACCACTTCCTGCTGGTGCCCGGAGTGGGCGCACAAGGCGGGTCGCTCGAAGAGGTGTGCCGCTATGGTATGACGCTCGATTGCGGGTTGCTCGTGAACTCCTCACGCGGCATCATCTATGCCTCCAACGGCCCCGACTATGCACAGGCTGCAGCACAGGCCGCACACACACTGCAACAGCAAATGGCTGCTCTGTTGAAAGAATATGCACTCAGATAAAGGGTTTTTCAAGTAAAAAATGCAAATATTAGTACTTCTTTCGCCTTTTCTGAAAATTATTTGCTATATTTGCACGTTTAAATGAATAAAAATTAAAACATCATGGAATTTAAAGCAATCCAAATAGCCCAACTCATTGAAGGGCGAATAGAAGGCGACGAGAACGCTGTGGTCAACTCCTTCGCCAAAATCGAAGAGGGAAAGCCGGGCGCCATCTCGTTCCTCTCAAATCCCAAATACACACACTATATCTACGATACCGAGTCGTCGGTGGTGCTCGTCGATGAAAGCGTGCAGCTCGAAAAACCGGTGAAGGCAACGCTCATCAGGGTGAAGAATGCCTACGAGAGCGTGGCCAAGCTGCTGCAAATCTATGCATCCATGCTGCCCAAGAAAACAGGCATAGACCCTCTGGCCTTCGTCTCACCCTCTGCCAAGGTGGGCAAGAACACCTGGGTGGGACCCTTCGCCTATGTGGGCGACAATGTTGTCATTGGCGACAATTGTCAGGTCAACCCCCATGTAACCATCTATCACGATTGCCGCATCGGAAACAACGTCATCCTCCATTCCGGCAGCGTGATCGGTGCCGATGGCTTTGGCTTCGCTCCCACTCCCGATGGCTACGATAAGATTCCCCAGCTGGGCATCGTCACCATCGAAGACAATGTAGAGATTGGTGCCAACACCTGCATCGACCGCTCCACCATGGGCAGCACCTACGTTCGCAAGGGCGTGAAGCTCGACAACCTGGTGCAGATTGCCCATAACACCGATATTGGTGAAAACACCGTCATGTCGGCTCAGGTGGGAGTGGCAGGCTCAACAAAAGTGGGACAGTGGTGCATGTTCGGCGGTCAGGTGGGCATTGCCGGCCACATCACCATCGGCAACAAAGTGCTGCTCGGTGCACAGTCGGGCGTGCCCAGCAGCCTGAAAGACAACCAAACGCTCATCGGCACACCACCCATGGAAAAACTTCCGTTCTTCAAGTCGCAGGCCATCTTCCAGCGCCTGCCCGAACTGTATAAGCAAATCCAGGCCCTGCAGAAAGAAGTGGAATCGCTGAAGAAACAAATCAATAATCAATAAGCTCAAACCAATTTAAATAAATGGAAGCAGTTAAACAGACAACTCTGAAGGGCAGCTTCTCGCTGTTCGGAAAAGGACTTCATACAGGATTGAGTCTCACCATCACTTTCAATCCGGCTCCCGAAAACACAGGATATAAAATTCAGCGCATCGACCTTCCGGGCGAACCCGTCATCGATGCCATTGCCGAGAAAGTGGTCGACACACAGCGAGGTACCGTCATTGCCGACGGCGACATGCGTGTTTCAACCATCGAACATGGCATGGCGGCCCTCTATGCCTTGGGCATCGACAACTGTCTCATTCAGGTGAACGGACCTGAGTTCCCCATCCTCGACGGCTCCGCTGCCATGTATGTAGAGAAAATCAAAGAAATTGGCATCGTTGAGCAGAACGCAACCAAAGACTATTACATCATCCGTCATAAGATAGAGGTGAAAGACGAAACGTCGGGCTCATGCATCACCATCCTCCCCGACGACGACTTCAGCATCACTGCCATGTGCTCTTTCGAGTCGAAGTTCATCAACAGCCAGTTTGCCACGCTCGACAACATCTCCAAGTTCCCGGACGAGATAGCACCCGCCCGCACCTTCGTTTTCGTGCGCGACATCATGCCCCTGCTCGAAGCCAACCTCATCAAGGGCGGCGACATGGATAATGCCATCGTCATCTATGAGCGCGAGGTGAGCCAAGAAAAACTCGACCACCTCGCCGATGTGCTCAACGTGCCACACATGGATGCCACCAAGATTGGTTACATCCAGCATAAACCCCTCATGTGGGAAAACGAGTGCACACGCCATAAGCTGCTCGACATCATTGGCGACATGGCACTCATCGGCAAACCCATCAAGGGGCGCATCGTGGCAACACGCCCCGGCCACACCGTCAACAACCGCTTCGCAAGGCTCATGCGCAAGGAAATTCGCAAACACGAAATCCAGGCTCCCATCTACAACCCCAACGAAGGACCTGTGATGGATAACATACGCATCCGCGAACTCCTTCCCCATCGCTATCCCATGCAGCTCGTCGATAAGGTCATTGCCATGGGTCCCAACAGCATCGTGGGCGTGAAGAATGTCACGGCCAACGAACCCTTCTTCGTGGGCCACTTCCCACAGGAACCGGTCATGCCGGGCGTGTTGCAGATAGAGGCCATTGCCCAGTGCGGTGGTCTGCTCGTGCTCAACCAGGTGGAAGAGCCCGAACGCTGGAGCACCTATTTCCTGAAAATAGACAATGTGAAGTTCCGGCAGAAAGTGGTGCCCGGCGACACCCTCCTCTTCAAAGTGGAGATGATTACCCCCGTGCGCCATGGCATCAGCACCATGCGCGGCTATGTGTTCGTTGGCGACCATGTGGTTTCAGAGGCCACCTTTACGGCGCAAATCGTTAAAAACAAATAATCAACCATAACTTATATCCCATTCCTTATAACATGAATCAAATCAGCCCCTTGGCATACGTCCATCCTGAAGCGAAAATGGGCGATGGCAACATCATCGGCCCCTTCTGCTTCATCGACCGCAACACCGTTATGGGTGACAACAACGTGCTGCAAAACAGTGTCACCATCAACTATGGCATGCGCATGGGCTCGGGCAACGAGATCATGCCCGGTGCCAGCCTCTCCACCAAGCCGCAAGACCTGAAGTTCCGGGGTGAAGACACCATCTGTGAAATCGGCGACAACAACAGCATCCGTGAGAATGTGACCATCTCCCGTGGCACTGCCTCCAAGGGGGTCACACATGTGGGGTCGGGCAACCTGCTCATGGAGAACATGCACATCGGTCACGACTGCGTGATTGGCAATGGCTGCATCATCGGCAACTCCACCAAGCTGGCCGGCGAAGTGGTAATCGACGACAATGCCATCCTCAGTGCAACCGTACTGGCGCACCAGTTCTGCCGCGTGGGGGGATATGTGATGATACAGGGCGGATGTGGGTTCAGTCAAGACATCCCTCCTTACATCATCGCCGGAAAACACCCCATACGCTTTGCCGGTCTCAACCTCGTGGGCCTGCGCCGCAGGGGGTTCAGCAACGAACTCATCACCCTCATCCACGATGCCTACCGCCTGCTCTATAGCAAGGGCATCATGGCCGAAGGCATCGAAGAAATCAAGCGCAACCTGCAGATCACACCAGAGATTCAATACATCATCGATTTCGTTTCTTCATCTAAGCGTGGAATCATCCGGTAAGAAAACCATTGTCGTCCTCACCGGACCAACGGGTGTCGGCAAGACGGAGCTTTGTCTCAATCTTGCCGAAACTTTTTCTGCTCCTGTCATCAATGCCGACTCGCGGCAGATCTTTGCCGAGCTTCCCATCGGCACTGCCGCTCCCACACCCGAACAGCAGAGGCGGGTGCGCCACTTCTTCGTGGGTACTCACCGGCTGGCCGACTACTACAGTGCTTCGCTCTACGAGCAGGATGTGCTTCGTCTGCTCTCGCCCGGCGGCGAGCTGGGCAGTGAGCCGTTGGTCTTCCTCTCCGGCGGCAGCATGATGTATATCGATGCTGTCTGCAACGGCATCGACGACATTCCCACTGTCGATGCTGCCACGCGCGCACAAATGAAAGAGAGGCTCGCCGCTGAGGGACTGCCCGCACTGGTTGAAGAGTTGAAGCACCTCGACCCTCTCTATTACGAGCAGGTAGACAAGCAGAACCCGCGCCGTGTTGTTCATGCACTCGAAATCTGCCTGATTTCGGGCAAGCCCTATTCAACCTTCCGCACCCACACGCGCAAGGTGCGCCCTTTCCTGGTGGTGAAGATTGGCATCAACCGTCCGCGTGAAGAGCTTTACCAACGCATCAACCGACGCGTATTGCAAATGTTGGAGCAAGGACTTCTCGAAGAAGCCCGCCGGGTCTATCCCCTGCGCGGGTTCAATTCCCTCAACACTGTGGGTTACAAAGAACTCTTCGCCCACTTCGACGGCCTCATTCCCCTCGACGAAGCCATCCGTCAGATACAGTCCAACACCCGGCGCTACGCCCGCAAACAGCTCACCTGGTTCCACAAGGATGCAGAAATCAAATGGTTCCAACCCAGCGAATTCCAACAGATTACGGACTATCTGCATTCGGCGTTGTAATATACCCCCGTTTATCTGTGCCGGAACCTGATTTCTCGTAGTTTGTGGTCCCCCATGAACCGGCTTTTGTCTACATGGCCGCGCACACCTTTGATGTTACCCTTGCCGGTGTACTGCCACATGGTGATGTCGCGCCCATCGCGAAGCCGGGGCTCCCTTTCGGTATACTGGGCAATCATAATCAGATAGGCGTCGAGTTCGCCCTCTAAGTAGCGGTCGTAGAAATTGGCCCCGGTATAGACAAGGGGTTTTTGCTTATAGGCTTCTTCCACGAGGACGAGGAATTTGTGCAGCGAGTCGCAGAACTCCTCGGTGGGCAGACCGCTCTTGGTTTCAATATCAATCATGGGAATGAGGTCTTGGTCGCCGGGGCGACATTGCGCCATGAAGTTGTTGAGCTGCAAAAGCTGCGGGGACTTAGGCCGATAGAAGTGATAAGACCCCACCTTCAGGTGGTGGCGGTGGGCGAGCTCGATGTTCTCCTGATACATGTGGTCGATGTTGTCGCCCCCCTCAGTGGCTTTCAGATAGACATAGGCCATGTGCTGGTTTTCGCCGATGGCATCCCAGAACACGTTTCCCTGATAGTGGCTGATGTCTATGCCGTGGACATGGTGGCATGTGTCTTCACATTCCACGTTGAAATACTTGGTGAAGTCTTGCGCGGGGGCAAGCTGTAGGGTGAATATGGCGATGAGCAGTAACTGGATTTTCTTCATCATGGTGCAAAGGTATATATTTTTTTTGTTATTCTTCTATTTCTGACAGAGTTCTTGCAAAATTTCCTATCAGGTGGCTTGTTGTTTCGATGGGGGCAAAGGGCAGGTATCGGAGGGTGCGGCGAAGGGTGTGGCGCAGGGTGGTGGAGTTGTTGTAGATGAACCCCATTTGTGTCTGTTGCCAGTTTGTCTCTTGGGTGTTGGCGGTGGCGAGGTGTGAGAGCTCCATGAGTGCGAGCTTTTCTGCCGAAGGTTCCACTTGGTGGAGGAACGGAATCTCGTCGGGTGTGAAGGAGAACATGGTGACCAGGAAGCTGCCTTCGAGCTGTGCGAAGCGTGTGAGGTGGAGCTGTTCGAGCCAGGTGTCTATTTTCACGAAGTCGACCTTGTCGCCGCGTGTGCGCAGGAACTGTCCGAGCTGCAGGATGCCGCTCAGGGGTATGCCCCGTTTCAAGATGTGGTTGACGTTCTGCACGATGATGTTGAGCAGTTCGACAGAGATGAGGGAGGCGTCGATGGTGTGCCGCTCGTTTTGCTGAATCTTGCGCAGCCGACGTTTGAAAAGGATGTTGGAGAGTTGGGGCACGCTGTTGCCTGTCATGCCTGCATCATGCTCTTGCCGGTCGGCAGTGATGTTTTCGAGCGACTGGATTACCCGGGCTGGAAGCGGTGCGTTGTTGTCGAACTGATGGTTTTTCATTCCGCGCAGCACAATGGGGGCTACCTCTTGAATTTGCGTGATGAGCAGGAGTCGGTTCCATTTGAAAAGCGACATGGGTTCGAGGGGGTGGAATTGGTTGAGGGCCCCCGACTGCAAGAGGTTGAAGAAGTTTCTTTGTATAACGTTCATGCTGTTGTCTGCCTTGTTTCTAACTGGACTAAAGTTTCTCATCTTTTATTATCACGAATTAGAGAATTTAAGAATTTTCCTTCTTGTTATAAATAACTAAACAAGTTGCGCCGCAAGTTTCCTCAGCGGTGCTGCTGAAGATTCCTGCGGCGCAATACCTGAAAGTGGTCTGCACGGACATTATCACAGTGATTCGTCCTCTGGCCGATGAATCTGACGAGGTTTGGTAGAACTTAGATGTTTTTTTCTGCGCAGCCATGCTTCTTTCTTGGCTTCGTAGTCTTCGTAGTGACGTTCTAAGAAATTGTCGGCCATGCGGTTATTCAAATTTACTGTAGATGATGCTAATCTTCAGTGGGGCATGACTGTTTGCTCCAGCTTCAACTTCAGCTGCTCCATACCCGCGCACTAACTTCACGCTGGATAGCGACATGTCGTGAACAACACTCATAATCTGACTGTTGGAATTGGTGGTAACCTTCACGGGTACCAAAACAACCTTGTTCCAGTTCTCAGAACCGCGGTTGGCATGCATGAATGTAATCAAACCGTTGATGTTGTTGAACGTATAAGTGTTGCCAATAGACGAAGAACTTGTTGCAGCCGAAAGGAACGAAGTTCGATAGTCTACGATGTTTCCTTTTTCAAAGAACGAATAAAGACTGTCGGCCGGTAACATGAGCAAGCGGGTGGGAGAGGGTAGTGCATAGTCGCTACCGGTAGTGTTGTTCAGGCACTGAAGCACCAGCTTGGCCGAGTTGATGGTGTCGTTTTCGTGAGTGACGGCCGATGCCCCTCGTCCATTGATGATTTCGTCTACAGGAAGTTCCAGTTCGGTGAAGATACCAGCCGGCGATTTGATATAGGTGCAGCTTTCATCTTTGGTGACGAGTGAATCGATACAGCTCTTGGTATTGGTGATGTGAGTAGTCTGCAGCACCTCTTCTGTTCCAGCAAACGATGTGGTTCCAACATAAGTGGTGTCACCCTCAGCATAGCGGAAAAATACGTTCAGCTGAGTGCGCGTGATGTAGGCCATGCTACCCAAACCGGCTGTGCTCTTAAAATAGAATCCCGGAACCACATTGTTGATGAACCGATAGGAATTTTTGAAGTTGTTAGGGTTCTTATAGTACGATTGCAGCAGATAGGTTCCGAAGTTGTTATAGCCGTTCCCCTCTTTATCCCAACAGGAATCGTTGAGCAGGATGCGGATGTTGGTGCCGGTTAAGTTATAGGTTTTATCTACCTGAATACCGTCGGCACGCACCAACCCCTCTGCTATGGGGTCAAAATCAGAGTAGTATTTCACTCCCTCGCTCATGGGAGTGCCCATTTCATAGGCAGTGAGTTTCATGGCGGTGAGTGAGTCACCAAAGAAAGAATCGAAATAAAGGCGCAACTCGCACGAGTCGGCAACAATGGCATCACCAATGCGACTGGTCATTTTTGATTCTTCAGGGAAACGGTAATCTTCCAGCACATGAAATTGCGACATGAAGTCGCCTGTTACATAACCACCGGTTTCGGGGTCGAGCACCTTGCCCAAGTAACCAATAGCGTTGCGTGCATATACGGAGTCAGCAACTACCGAACGCGATTTCACATAGAATGTATCCGTGGAGATGTTCAATTCGTCCATCTTGCTGATGAGCGAGGTACCCATCTCACCTGTGTTGTCGTCGCAAGACATAAATATACTGAACCCCAGCAAGATACTTGCGAACGTTAAATGCTTCATATTATTCTTTTCTGTTTAATTTATTCCTCGGGCTGCAGCTTGTTGTAGAAGTCGAGATAGGTGTCGACAAACTCTTCGCCCGGATGCTCGAGAATGGGCAGGTTCTTCTTTTCAGCGTATTCGATGAGATTGGCGTTAGCTTTAGGAGATATCTTCACAATTCCATCGCTATAGTCGATGGCCAGCTTGCCAAGCTCCATGAAATCGAAATTCACTTTGTAAGAATCGAGTGAGTCTGAGGATGCGTCACGAAAGGATATGCAACGCTTGAAGTTCTCACCTAAGTTGTTTTTGAGCTGATCATCATAGATAGATGTTACAACCTTGGTATTGGCAAATGAGGGCTCATCCTGATAGGCTTTTTTGATATAGAAAGGCACACAGGCGCTCATCCATCCCTGACAATGAATGATGTCGGGCGACCATCTCATCTTCTTCACCGTTTCCAAAACTCCACGGGCAAAGAAGATGGCTCGTTCACCGTTGTCGGGATATTCGTTGCCAAGCTCATCAACTGCCATCTGCCGCTTCATAAAATAATCATCGTTGTCGATGAAATATACCGAGATGCGCGTAGCAGGGATAGTGGCCACCTTGATGATGATGGGATGGTCGGTGTCATCGATAATGAGGTTCATACCTGAGAGTCGCTGTACCTCGTGCAACTGACCGCGACGCTCGTTGATGTTTCCCCACTTGGGCATGAACGTGCGAATCTCACAACCGGATTCTTGAACCCGCTGCGGAAGATAACGGCCCATGAGCGACATCTCTGTATCGGGCACATAAGGACTAATCTCTTGGTTGATGAACAAAACTTTCTTTGCCATATCTATAGTTTTTTGAGTGACTTACATGTTTTTACTCTACTACTACTAAAGGAGCATCTTCGAGTACGTTTTCGCCTTGTTTCACACAAATGGCTACAACCTTTCCGGCTTTCTCAGCTTCAATGTTATTGGCCATCTTCATGGCTTCAAGCACTACCAGGGTATCACCAGTCTGAACATTCTGGCCAACCTCCACCTCTATGGATGTGATAACGCCGGGCAGAGGGGCCTTCACGGCATTGCTTGTGTTGACATTTTGAGCCTGAGCAGTTTCGACTTCTGTAGCTTCTTTGGCAGGCTGGCCAAGCACCACTTTTTTCTTCTCGGGTTCTTCTTCGGGTTCCATACCCACTTCGAACTCTTCGCCGTTCACTGTAACGGTAGCAATGTTGTCTTCAATATTGCCAATGGCTACATTATATTCCTTCCCGTTAATGGTATATTTATATGTTTTCATTTTTGTCTATATATATTAATATGGTGTATTTTGACACAGGTGTAACAATAAGGCTCAGGGACGCTGGGTTATGCTCAGGAATTTGGCATTCCACAATGTGTGGCGAGGCTTGATGGTGATGAAGCCCGGCTCTTTGTCATGAACATTATTGCCTCTGAACTCGTGCAATGCCAATGCTATTGCCGCATATACATTCTTGTCTTCTTTGTTCATAAAAAATGTTTTATGTTTTGGTTCCTATTACATGGGCATGCAACCGTGTTTCTTTGCAGGGAGGCCCTGTTTCTTGCAAGCTAACTGAGCCAAGCCACGGCATATACGGAAACGGGTGTTGCGCGGCTCAATCACATCATCGATGTAACCATATTGAGCTGCTTGATAGGGATTGGCAAAAAGGTCGGAATATTCCTGCTCTTTTTCGGCAATGAAAGCTTTGTAATCTTCGCCTGCTTCTTTCTTGGCTTTTACGTCGCGGGCATACAATACGGCAACTGCGCCCGAGGCTCCCATCACAGCAATCTCTGAACTGGGCCATGCAAAGTTGAGGTCGGCACGGAGCTGCTTACAGCCCATCACAATGTGGCTTCCACCATACGATTTGCGCAGAGTGATGGTTATCTTGGGAACTGTAGCTTCGCCATAGGCATAGAGCAACTGAGCTCCATGAAGAATCACAGCATTATACTCCTGTCCGGTTCCAGGAAGGAATCCGGGAACATCCACCAAACTCACAATGGGAATGTTGAAGGCATCGCAGAAACGAACAAAACGGGCTCCCTTGCGGCTTGCATTGGTGTCGAGAACACCTGCATAGGCTGCCGGCTGGTTGGCAACAATACCAACGCTCTGACCATTGAAGCGAGCAAAACCCGTAATGATGTTCTTGGCAAACTTAGGCTGAACTTCAAAGAACTCTCCATTATCGGTGAGAGCCGTTATCACCTTATACATATCGTAGGCCTTGTTGGGGTCGTCGGGAATAATCTCGTTCAATATGTCTTCTTTGCGGTCGATGGGGTCGCTGCACTCCACACGCGGCGCTTCTTCCATGTTGTTGGAGGGTATGTAGCTCAACAGCGTCTTAATCATCTCCATGGCTTCCTCTTCTGTTTTAGCAGTGAAATGAGTAACGCCACTCTTGGAAGCATGAACACTGGCACCGCCGAGCGATTCGGCATCCACATTTTCGCCAGTTACTGTTTTCACCACCGCCGGACCAGTGAGGAACATGTAGGAGGTGTTTTCCATCATCAGAATGAAATCGGTGAGCGCCGGAGAGTAAACGGCTCCACCTGCACACGGCCCCATGATGGCCGAAATCTGGGGTATCACGCCAGAGGCAAGAATGTTGCGCTCGAAAATCTCGCCATAGCCTGCCAGTGAATTGATTCCTTCCTGAATGCGTGCACCACCGGAATCGTTCATGCAAATCATGGGAGCACCATTCTGCATGGCCATGTCCATCACCTTGCACATCTTCTGACTCATTGTTTCAGACAGTGAACCACCGTTAACGGTAAAATCCTGGGCTGAAACATAAACAAGCCGACCGCCAATTGTGGCTGAACCTACCACAACACCGTCGCCTAAGAATTGCTTCTTTTCCATACCGAAATTGTGGCAGCGATGAAGCTTAAACATATCATATTCTTCGAAAGAACCTTCGTCTACTAACATTTCAATGCGCTCACGGGCTGTGTATTTGCCACGCTGGTGTTGCTTGTCAATGGCCTTCTCGCCACCGCCAAGACGGGCTTGGGCTCGTTTGGCAATCAGTTCCTTAATTTTCTCTGTTTGCTTACTCATAAATGTTCTATTTATTTGCTTTTAATACTTCGCTTTCAGAAATTTTGCGCAAAGTTACGAAAAAATGTTTTAAAACAGACATTTATACCTTTGTTTTTAAGGCATTTTAGGGTTTGACCAAGTAATTTGAAAACATTTAATTTTGAATTTACAATAATTTTCGTACATTTGCACAAATTATTTTAAACTCCTTAGTATGACTGATTTTAAAAATCTGGTGCAAAACAGGCGGAGCCACCGTAACTTTGCCCATGCCGAAATCTCACCGGAAGATTTGCAAACAATTCTGAGGGCAGCACTCATGTCGCCCACATCAAAAAACCAACGAAATTGGAAATTTGTTGTGGTTGAAGACCCTGAACTGCTCCAAAAACTTTCAGAAGCAAAAGATGCCGGAGCTGCTTTCATTGCCAAAGCTCCCATTGCAGTGGTTGTTTTGGGTAATTCAACCGAAAACGACTGCTGGATAGAAGATGCTTCCATAGCCGCCATTACGATGCAATATCAGGCTGAAGAACTGGGTATTGGCAGCTGTTGGGCACAAATGAGGGGTAGGGGACTTTCCGACGGAGTGAGTGCAAATGAGGTTATCCGCGGACTGCTGAACATACCGGAAAACTATTCTGTATTATGCGTTGTGGCCTTTGGACTGAAATGCGACGAAAGAAAGCCGCAGAACGAAGAAAAACTAAAGTGGGAACAAGTGCAGGTAGGTCCATTCTAAAATTAATTCGTAAGAAGCATTATGATCAACTATGATTTACGCAAAATAAAAGCTGTTATCTTTGATATCGATGGTGTGCTCTCAGCATCTACAGTCTTCATGAATAATAACGGGCAGCCAATTCGCACGATCAACATCAAAGACGGATATGCTATTCAGCTGGCCCAAAAGATGGGAATCAGAATTGCCATTATGACAGGTGGACGAAACGAAGATATTAAACTGCGTTATGAATATCTTGGTGTAGAAGATATTTATCTGAAATGCTCCATCAAGATTAAAACATACGAAGAGTTTATTGCTAAATATGGGCTTGACGACAGTGAAATCATTTATGTTGGTGACGATATTCCCGACTACGAAATCATGAAACGTGTTGGCTGTCCGTGTTGCCCAGGCGACGCCTGCCCGGAAATCAAGTCTATTAGCTTGTATATCAGTAATTTGAATGGAGGTCATGGTTGCGGGCGCGACATCTTGGAACAGGTGATGAAAGCCCAAGGTAAATGGCTTTCCGATGCCAAGGCCTTTGGCTGGTGAACATGAACGCTCGTTTTTTAAAGAAATAACAAATTCGCGCCATGAAGATTATCTTAGCAAGCAATTCGCCAAGAAGAAAACAGCTATTTGCAGGGTTAGACTTGCCATTTGAAGTGAGGATTATTGACGGAATCGACGAATCCTACCCAAAAGACTTACCAGCCGAACAGGTTGCCGAGGCCATAGCATGTTCAAAGGCCAGTTTCTATGAGCCTGCAAATGACGAAATAATTCTCACGGCCGATACAACCGTTGTTATCGAAGATACTGTTTTGGGAAAGCCGGCCAACCGCGAAGAAGCCATAGAAATGCTCAGAATGCTCAGCGGAAAAACACATCGCGTAATTACAGGCGTGTGTTTGAAAAGTGTTTGCAAGCAAAAAAACTTCAGCGTAATTTCAGAAGTTACTTTCAAGGATTTGTTAGATTCAGAAATCTTTTATTATGTTGACCGTTATAAACCCTTCGACAAAGCCGGTGCCTATGGCATTCAAGAATGGATTGGATTTATTGGTGTTTCAAAGCTTAACGGCAGCTATTTTAATGTGATGGGACTTCCGGTGCAACGTATCTATGAAGAACTGCATGCAGCCTTTATTTGATGCAGTATATTCCCCTTGTTTGAGTATGACGTTTTTTAAATATAACATACATTATGATAAATAGAAAATTATGCTGTCTGCGATAGTCACTCCTATGAGGTTGTTTTGCCAAAGTCGAGAGAAACCAAAGATAAAAACGGGAAGATAGCTTTCATGCAGAGCCATCTTCCCGTTTTTCTGATATGATATTCTCTTTTGAATGATTCCTCGAAGCAATTATTCTGTGAAATAATGAAGCAATTGTTCAGGTTCAACCATAGTTTGTTCACCAGTTGTCATATTCTTCAAAGTGAGTTTACCTTGGTTCATTTCATCTTGTCCGGCAAGCGCTACAAAAGGAATATGCTTAGCATTGGCATAGCTCATTTGCTTTTTCATTTTTGCCTCGTCGGGATAAATTTCGGTTCTTATTCCAGCTTGGCGTGCCTTTGCCACAAAAGGAAGACAATAGTCTGTTTCTGCTTTTCCGAAGTTGATGAATAGCAGTTGCGTAGTCCGCACAGCTTCTTTTGGATAAAGGTCTAACGCATTGAGCACATCATAGATGCGGTCGGCACCAAAGCTGATTCCCACACCGCTCAGTCCGGGCATACCGAAAATGCCTGTCAGGTTATCATATCTGCCTCCTCCGGTGATGCTGCCAATTTGCACATCGAGCGCTTTCACTTCAAAGATGGCTCCTGTGTAGTAGTTTAAACCACGCGCCAAGGTTAAGTCGAGTTGAATTTCGTTCTTCAAACCAATGGTTTTGAGCGTGTTAAGAATAAACATGGTTTCTTCCACCCCCTTGAGTCCAACCTCTGAATTGGCGAGCACAGTAGATATGGTTTGCAGTTTTTCTTCGTTGCTGCCTGTTAAGTTCAAGATAGGTTGCAACTTTTCTATAGCCTCTTCGCTAATGCCATCGGCTTTCAGTTCTGCATTTACATTGTCAATTCCTATTTTATCGAGCTTGTCAATAGCTACCGTGATGTCGATAATTTTGTCGGCGGCACCGATAACTTCGGCAATTCCAGTAAGGATTTTTCGGTTGTTGATTTTTATCTGCACCCGAATGCCGAAGCGTGAGAACACGGTATCAACAATTTGCATGAGTTCAACTTCATTCAGCAGAGAGTTGCTGCCAACCACATCGGCATCGCACTGGTAAAATTCGCGATAGCGCCCCTTTTGCGGTCTGTCGGCTCGCCAAACGGGTTGAATCTGGTAGCGTTTGAAAGGCAGTTGAATTTCATCGCGGTGCATTACCACGAAACGGGCAAAGGGAACAGTAAGGTCATAACGAAGTCCCTTTTCGCAAAGGCGTGCAGCCAGATGTAGCGGGTTCTTTTCGTTGAGTTCCTCTTCAGTAACCTTACTCAAGAAATCGCCGGAGTTCAATATTTTGAAGAGCAGTTTATCACCTTCTTCTCCATATTTGCCCATAAGCGTTTGCAATGTTTCCATTGCGGGAGTTTCTATCTGTTGAAAACCATATAAAGCATATACTTCTTTTATAGTATCAAAGATATAATTGCGCTTTGCCATCTCTTCGGGTGTGAAGTCGCGCGTTCCTTTGGGTATAGAGGGTTTATTCATTTTGTTCAATTCTTTCTCTAAAATTTCATATATCCGATTAAAGGTTTCTAACGATGGTCTGTTCTCTGTCTGGCCCCACAGAGATAATTGCTATTGGGGTTTCGAGCTGCTCTTCCAAGAATTTCACATATTGGCAGAATTCCTTGGGGAACTGCTCCTCGGCAGTCATCTTGGTCATATCTGTTTTCCAACCGGGCAGCTCTTGGTAAATGGGTTCAATGCCCTCTTCAATGTTGTATGGGAAATAGTCTATGCGCTGCCCATTCTGCTTATAGGCTATGCATGCCTTGATGGTATCGAAGCCATCGAGCACATCGCTTTTCATCATGATAAGTTCCGTTACGCCATTCACCATGATGGCATATTTCAGCGCCACCAAATCAATCCATCCGCATCGACGCTCACGACCCGTAACGGCACCATATTCGTGTCCGAGGTCGCGTATCAGTTTTCCTGTTTCATCGAACAATTCGGTTGGGAAAGGTCCGGCTCCCACTCGTGTGCAATAAGCCTTCATGATACCATAGACATGACCAATGCGGTTGGGACCGATGCCGAGTCCGGTGCATGCGCCGGCACAAATGGTGTTCGACGATGTAACGAAGGGGTAGCTGCCAAAGTCTACATCGAGCATGGTGCCCTGCGCTCCTTCGCAAAGCACCGTTTTACCATCGCGCAACAAGTTGTTCACTTCGTGTTCACTGTCAACGATGGCAAACTGCCGCATATATTCGATACCCTCCATCCAGTTCTTTTCAATTTCAGCGATGTCGTAGTCTGTATAATTCAACGACTTGAGCATGGCAATATGGCGAGCCTTGTGTGCGGCATATTTTTCTTCGAAATTATCAAGGATGTCCCCTACCCTCAGTCCGTTGCGACTGATTTTATCGGTATATGTTGGTCCGATGCCTTTACCAGTTGTTCCCACCTTGTTTTTGCCTTTCGCTGCTTCTATGGCAGCATCGAGCAAGCGGTGAGTGGGCATGATGAGATGAGCTTTCTTAGAGATGTGCAGCCTTTTACGCAGGTCGTGCCCGCTTTTTTCAAGTTCCTTGGCTTCAGCCATAAACAAGTCTGGTGCAAGCACAACACCGTTGCCTATGATGTTTATCTTCCCTCCCTGAAAGATGCCGGAAGGAATACTTCTCAACACATATTTCTGCCCCTCGAACTCGAGTGTGTGACCGGCATTGGGACCACCCTGAAAACGTGCAATCACATCGTAGCGTGGTGTTAACACGTCAACCACCTTGCCCTTTCCTTCATCGCCCCACTGCAAGCCGAGCAGGACATCTACCTTTGTTGTCATGTTCATTCTATCTTTTGCTTTTATATTTTTTCTTTCGTATCCTTTGTTTTCTTCCGAGCCGATTTCGACAAACACGAACTGCATACACCATATATGTATAATGCAAACCCGTCTTTGTGGAAGCGCTGCAGTTTAGCACTGTTGATGGCATCTATTAGGGTTGGAATCTGCACTTCTGAAACCTTTCCGCACAAGGTGCAAACTTGGTGGCAATGGTCTTCGATGGCATAGCCTGCTTCATACATCGTGCCTCCAACGAGTCTGTGCCTGATGATGAGGTGCAGTTTCATCAACAGCTTGATGGTATTGTAGAGAGTTGCACGACTCACCCTGAAGTTTTGTGTCGCAAGGTTTGCACTCAACTCTTCGAGCGTGAAATGGCCCCTCATGCTGTACACGGCATCAAGAATGGCAAAGCGCTCCGGCGTTTTTCTATGCTTTCCGCTTTCGAGATACGCCGTGAGCACACGCCTCACTGTTTGCCTTGTTTTATTGTCCATTATTTTGTGTTCTCGTCGAATACCGCACAAAGGTACACATTTTTAATCAACAAAAGGGCAAAACCTATTAAAAAAATCACATTTGCTTAATGATTTTGGATATACTCCACAATCCATGCACCAACTTCTTTCGTTCCATAGTGGGCCCCGCCTTCAATCTGAATCTCGGGTGTTCTCACATGATTGTCAAGACTTGCGTTCACCGCTTCTCTTATGAGAGCACCTTCTTCGTTTAACCCAAAGTGCTCTAAAAGCATGGCTGCGGAAAGGATCTGCGCCACCGGATTTGCCTTATTCTGGCCAGCAGCCTGTGGCCACGAACCATGAACCGGCTCAAACAAGGGAGTGTGCTCTCCAAGTGACGACGAGGGCTGAAGTCCCATAGAACCCGTGATGCAAGAAGTTTCGTCGGTGAGGATGTCGCCAAAAGTGTTTTCGGTAACAATCACATCGAAGAAAGTTGGCTCTGTGAGCACGCGCATCGATGCGTTGTCGATGAACATATAATCGGTGGTAACATCGGCATATTGCGGTTCCATCTCTTTGGCAATTTGTCTCCAAAGGCGACTGCTTGCCAACACGTTGGCCTTATCCACAACGGTGAGATGTTTCTTGCGCTTTTGTGCACATTCGAAGGCTACTTTCAGGATGCGCTCAATTTCGTGCCGATAGTATATGTCGGTATCGTAAGCCTTATCGTTATCCTGGTATTTCTCTCCGAAATACATTCCGCCGGTAAGCTCGCGTATGACGATGAAATCGGCCCCGCGCAGAATTTCATCTTTCAACGGACTCATGTGCAGCAGGCAAGGGAACGTGGCCACCGGACGAATGTTAGCGAAAAGTCCCAGTTTCTTACGCATGGCAAGCAGTCCCTGTTCTGGTCTTACCTTGGCGGTGGGGTCGTTGTCGAATCTCAAATCGCCCACGGCAGCAAAGAGCACAGCATCAGCTTGCATGCATGCCTGGTGCGTTTCCTCGGGATAGGGATTGCCCACCTTGTCTATGGCATGAGCCCCGCAGATGGCCTCTTCGTAGTTAAACTGGTGATTGAATTTCTTTGCTATGGCATTGAGCACGGCTATGCCCTGTTCCATAATTTCCGGTCCGATTCCATCTCCGGGTAAAACAGCAATATTCAGTTTCATAACTTTAAGTATTTATTTATTTTCGTCTTCAAGGATATTCAGCATTTTGATGGTAGCTTTAATGGCCGCTTCTGTCTGGTCGGCATCGAGCCCACGTGTTTTCACTAATCTGTTGCCAAAGTGCCATGTGATGATTGTTTGCACGAGCGCATCGGTTCGCCCCCCCGGTGGAATTGAAACCGCATAGTTGGCCAAGATGGGGAAGGTGCGCCCCAGATGTTTCTTATAGATATAACGCAAAGCTTTCACGAAAGCATCATACTGACCGTCGCCGGTAGCGCCGGCTTCATATTGCTTTCCGTTAATCTCTACTTTAAGGTTTGCTCCGGGTTTTAGGCCGTAAGAAGTTGACACAACGTAGCTTATCAGTTTCACGCGCTCTACTGTTGGTGAGTGTTTCAGCACATCGTTCACAATATATGGCAGGTCTTCCTGTGTTACCAGTTCCTTCTTGTCGCCCAGTTCAGTGATGCGAGCCGTCACGCGGCGGGTTTGTTCGGGCGAGAGTTCAAGACCAAGCTCTTCCAGGTTCTTTGCAATGTTTGCCCGTCCGGAGTTTTTGCCCAAGGCATATTCGCGTTTTCTTCCAAATCGCTCGGGCACCAGTTCGTTGTAATAAAGGTTGTTTTTGGAGTCGCCGTCGGCATGAACTCCTGCCACCTGAGTGAACACATTCTCTCCCACGATGGGCATGTTGGGTGCAATGGCAATGCCGCTATAGCCTTCCACCAGGTGGCTGATGTCGCCCAGTTTGCTTTCGTTCACATTTGTGCGTGCATTATAGTGGTCTTTCAGAATCACCTGCACACTTGCAAGCGGAGCGTTGCCGCATCTTTCTCCCAGTCCGTTCACGGTGGTATGAAGCCCTTTACAACCACTCAGCACAGCCGCCAACGAATTAGAAACAGCCAGGTCGTAATCGTTATGTGCATGAAAATCGAAATGCCGGTCGGGATAACGGCTGTGCATTTTCCGAACATATTCCACACACTGCAGCGGATGCATGATTCCCAGCGTGTCGGGAAGCATGAACCGCTTGATGGGCATGGTGCACAAAGCATCCATTAACTGGTATACATAATCGCGCGAGTCGCGCATGCCCGAACTCCAGTCTTCAAGATAAACATTCACCTGAAGATTGGAAGCGATGGCAGTGTTCACACACGAACGAATGTCGCTGATATGCTCTTCCGGGGTTTTGCCCAACTGTTCCCGGCAATGCTTGAGCGAGCCTTTCACCAGCAGGTTCATCACACAAGCCCCTGCCTCTTGAATCCATTTCACCGATTCGCCGTTGTCTACGAATCCCAGCACCTCTACTCTATCCAGTTTTCCAATGCTTTTGGCATAACGGCAAATCATGGCCACAGCTTTTTTTTCACCCTCAGAAACACGGGCCGAGGCCACTTCAATCCTGTCGATGTTCACCTCGCTGAGTAGCATGCGGGCAATCATGAGTTTTTCGTGCGGAAGAAACGACACGCCGCTTGTCTGTTCGCCATCGCGCAGCGTGCAGTCCATAATTTCCACAAACGGTTGTTGCTGTTGCGAGTCAGTTATTTGTTCTGACGTTCCCATTCTTCTGTTTTGCTTTGATTTTGAACGAGATAGTCAATATCGTCGAACCCATTCATCAGGCAATGCTTTTTATATCCGTTAATTTCAAACTTTTCGCTGTGACCTGTTGCCTTGTTCGTGACCGTTTGATTGGGCAAGTCTACCTCCACCTCAGTTTGATGGTCTCGTGCGATAGAATCGAAGAGTTCTTGCAGAAAGGGCTCTGTCACCACCACAGGAAGCACAAAGTTGTTCTGCTCGTTGTTTTTGTGAATGTCGGCAAAGAAAGAAGATATAACCACTCTGAATCCATATCCAGCAATAGCCCATGCTGCATGTTCGCGGCTCGAACCCGAACCAAAGTTCTTTCCTGCCACCAGAATCACGCCCGAATATGAGGGGTCGTTGAGCACGAAGTCTTTCTTGGGTGTTCCATCGGCATTGAATCGCCAGTCGCGAAACAGGTTGTCACCCATTCCGGCTTTGTCGGTTGCCTTCAAGAATCGGGCTGGAATAATTTGGTCTGTATCTACATTCTCCAACGGAAGTGGAATGCAAGTGCTTGTTATAACGTTGAATTTCTGTTTCATTGCATGTTCTGAATTTGTTGGTAGGCATTTCTTGTGTGTTGAATCAAATCAAATCACGCGGGTCTGTGATTTTGCCTGTAACGGCAGCGGCTGCAGCTACGAGCGGACTTGCGAGTATGGTGCGCGAGCCGGGCCCTTGTCGGCCTTCAAAGTTTCTGTTGCTTGTTGAAACACAATACTTTCCCTGTGGCACTTTATCGTCGTTCATGGCCAGACAAGCCGAGCAGCCGGGCTGACGTATCTCGAAGCCTGCTTCATTGAGAATTTTATCTAACCCTTCTTCAACAATCTGTTCACTCACCGCCCACGAACCAGGTACTAACCAGGCAGTTACGCCATCGGCTTTCCGCTTCCCCTTTACCACGGAAGCAAAAGCACGGAAATCTTCTATCCTGCCATTGGTGCATGCACCGAGAAAAACATAGTCGATGGGTTTTCCAGCCATTTTCTCGCCCGGTTTGAAGCCCATGTAATTCAAGCTCTTCAGGAAAGAAGAGTGCCCGGATTCTGTAATCGATTCAAGCGCAGGAATATGCTCGCTGATGCCAATGCCCATTCCCGGGTTGGTTCCGAAAGTGACCCGAGGCTCTATGTCGGCTGCATCGAAGAAGAGTTCTTTGTCGAACACGGCATCATCGTCGCTGCGCAATGTTTTCCAATACGCAACGGCCCTTTCCCACTCTTCGCCCTTCGGCGCATATTCGCGACCTTTCAGGTAGCTGAAAGTGGTTTCGTCGGGTGCTACAAATCCGCCGCGCGCTCCCATTTCTATGGATAGGTTGCACAGGGTGAGCCTTCCTTCCATCGACATTTCGCGCACTGCCTGCCCCGCATATTCAACAAAGAATCCCGTTGCGCCCGACGTGGTGAGCTTTGCCATCAGAAAGAGGGCCACATCCTTGGCCGTTACACATGGTTTAAGCGAGCCTTCGATGTTGATTCGCATAGACTTGGGTTTCTGCTGCAGAATGCACTGCGATGCCATCACCATTTCCACTTCGCTGGTTCCAATACCAAACGCCACAGCCCCCACAGCTCCGTGTGTAGAGGTGTGCGAGTCGCCGCAGACAATGGTCATGCCCGGCAGGGTGAGCCCTTTTTCGGGTCCCACCACATGAATGATGCCATTGTCTTTGGTATTCATGGCGAAGTGTTTGAGCCCGAACTCTTTACAGTTTTTGGCTAAAGTATCTACCTGATGCTTCGAAACGGGGTCTTCGATGGGTTTGTCCTGGTCGTGAGTGGGAGTGTTATGGTCAGGCATGCAGAATATCTGCTGGGGTCGGAAACACTTCAATCCCCTTTCACGAAGTCCCTCGAATGCCTGTGGCGATGTAACCTCGTGGCAATACAGGCGGTCGATGTATAATTGGGTAGGCCCGTCATCTACAATCTGCACTACATGGCGGTCCCAAATCTTATCAAACAATGTGTTCATAACTGTGTTGATGAAACGGTTTGTTTATTTGTTTTTGAATTTGTTGATACAGTCGATGTAAGCCTCTACCGAAGCCGTAACGATGTCGGTGTTGGCACCAAAACCATAGTAGAGCTGTCCGTCGTATTCCACTTGCATGTGCACCTTTCCCACATCGTCAGAGCCTTTTGATATGGCCTGAATGGTGAACTCTTTCAGTGTCATCTGCTTCATGATGATTTTCTTGAGTGCTTTGATGGCAGCGTCAACAGGTCCGTTGCCGGTAGATGCCGCTTCAAACTTTTGTCCGCTGATGTCGAGTCCGATGCTTGCAACGCTGCGAACCCCCATACCGGTTGTCACTTGCAGGAAGTCGAGTTTAATGGCATGCGATGCTGCAGTGTCGGCCCCCGCCAACACAAGAATGTCGGCATCGTTAACCTCTTTCTTCTGGTCGGCCAGCTTCAGGAATTTCTGATACAGCTTGTCGAGTTTTTCTTCATCGTCGATGTCGTATCCGTTCACATGCAGGCGGTATTTAAGTGCCGCGCGCCCGCTTCTGGCCGTTAGCACAATGGAGTTGTCTTCAAGTCCAATGTCTTTGGGGTCGATGATTTCGTAGGTTTGAACGTTTTTAAGCACACCGTCTTGATGAATGCCGCTGGAGTGTGCGAAAGCGTTTCTTCCCACAATGGCTTTGTTGGGTTGCACGGGCATGTTCATCAAGCTTGAAACCATTCGGCTGGTAGGATAGATTTTGGTGGTATTGATGTTGGTGTCGATATTCAGGTGCTTATGGCATTTGAGAATCATGGCAATCTCTTCGAGCGAGGTATTGCCTGCGCGCTCTCCTATTCCGTTGATGGTCACTTCAACCTGTCTGGCACCATTGATTACGCCGCTGAAGGTGTTGGCAGTTGCCATGCCCAAGTCGTTGTGGCAATGGGTGGAGATGATGGCCTTGTCGATGCCGTCGACATGATCCATGAGGTATTTGATTTTTGCGCCGTATTCAGCAGGCAGACAGTAGCCGGTGGTGTCGGGAATGTTCACCACCGTGGCACCAGCCTTGATAACAGCTTCCACCACGCGGGCAAGGTATTCGTTGTCGGTTCGGCCTGCATCTTCGGCATAAAACTCCACGTCTTCAACATAGCGCTTGGCATATTTCACAGCCGCCACAGCCCGTTCAATGATTTCTTCGCGTGTGCTGTTGAACTTATATTTAATATGTGAGTCGCTGGTTCCAATGCCAGTGTGAATGCGTTTGTGCTTGGCATATTGCAGCGATTCGGCTGCCACGTCGATATCTTTCTGCACGGCTCGGGTAAGGGCGCAGATGGTTGGCCACGTAACGGCTTTCGATATTTCGATAACCGAATTGAAATCGCCAGGACTTGAAATGGGGAATCCTGCTTCGATCACGTCTACGCCTAATTTTTCCAATTGGCGTGCTACCTGTATTTTCTCTATCGTGTTAAGCTGACACCCGGGAACTTGTTCTCCGTCACGAAGAGTTGTGTCGAAAATAAACAATCTTTCACTCATAATCGTATAAAATAATTGCAAAGGTAATCATTCTAGCCCATACGAACAAATAAATTAATACGATTTTTATTTTTTTGTCTTTCAGATTGTCACTTTTAAGGTCTTGGGTGCTATCAGTATAGATATTGGTTTGATACATGTCGCATGTAGCATTCCTACATGCGACATGTAGCATTGCTACATACGGCATGTAGCATTGCTACACAGGACATGTACGAAACCAAAAGCTATGCTTTGGCAATCCCAAAGCAGTTTTTCGGCAATCCAGAAGCAGTGCTTTGGTCATCTAAAAGCAGTGCTTTGACCATCTAAAAGCAGTGCTTCGGCCATCTAAAAGCAGTGCTTTGGCTGGCTTGTTTTGCTATAACGCGGGGTCTGGCAGCGGTGCTCCGAAGGGGTCGTCGTCGCCGTTGAGCCTGCTCGATATGATTTCTCCGCTGTCGGGAGCTGACGAATAGTTGTCGTCGGGATTCTGGAATCGGGTATATTCTCCGCGGAAGGTGAGCAGCACATCGCCCGTGGCACCTTTTCTGTGTTTGGCAATGATAATTTGTGCCTTGCCGCGCAGGTCGTTACCTTTTTCATCGTTATAGATGCGGTAATATTCCGGTCGGTGCACGAAGAGCACCATGTCGGCATCCTGCTCAATGGCTCCCGATTCGCGAAGGTCGCTCAGCTGGGGGCGTTTTCCTTCAATACCCTCTCGGCTTTCAACGTTTCGGCTCAGCTGTGAGAGGGCCAACACGGGAATGTCGAGTTCTTTGGCCAGACTCTTCAGCGAGCGCGAGATGGTTGAAACCTCTTCCTGACGGTTTCCAAACCTCATGCCATTGGCATTCATCAGCTGCAGGTAGTCGATCATGATCACCTTCACCCCCTTTTCTCTGACTAGTCGGCGGGCTTTTGTTCGCAATTCAAAAATAGACATGCCCGGGGTGTCGTCTACATAGATGGGGGCTCCCTGCAGGTTGCGCAGTCGTTTGTCGAGCCGAACCCATTCGTCGTCGGTGAGCTGTCCGTTGAGGATTTTATTGCCGGGAATTTCGCAAGTGTTCGAGATGAGTCTTTGCACCAGCTGCACATTGTTCATTTCAAGTGAGAAGAAGGCAATCGGTAGGCGGTAGTCAACGGCAATGTTCTTGGCCAGGCTCAGTGCAAACGACGTTTTACCCATGGCGGGACGGCCAGCAATAATCACCAGGTCGCTGGGCTGCCAGCCCGAGGTGTAGTCGTCGAGTTTATGATACCCGGTAGGTATTCCCGTCAGTCCGTCGGTATTGGCCGATGCCTTTTGCAGAATTTCCACCGTTTTGTTGATAACGGGGTCAATTTGGGTATAGTCTTTTTTCATGTTCTTCTGAGAAATCTCGAAGAGCAGTCCCTCGGCCTCCTGCATCAGTTCGTCTACGTCTACCGTATCGTCAAAAGCTTTTGTTTCCACCACACTGGCAAACGAGATGAGCTGACGGGCAAGGAATTTCTGTGCCAAAATGTGGGCATGATATTCTATATGGGCTGATGAGGCAACATGCGAGCTGAGTTCAACGATGTAAGGCATTCCGCCCACCTCTTCAAGAACCCCTTCCCGCTTGAGCTGCTCGGCCACGGTCATGATGTCTACCGGCTTCTCGTCCATGTTGAGCGTGCGAATGGCCTGATAGATTTTCTGGTGGCGAGGTTCATAGAACGTTTCCGGACGAATGATTTCTGAAATCATCGTGAAGGCATCACTGTCAATCATCAATGCCCCCAGCACCACACGCTCAATGTCGGTTGCCTGGGGTTGCAGATGTCCGTATGTAGAGTCTATAGGAGTCTGCTGGTTTCTTCTGTTTGTTGTCTGCGGCATGATACAATAATTATATGGGCTGCAAAAATACAAAAAATATGGCAAAAGGTTCGGCTGTTCCGCTTAAAAATATTATTTTTGCATCACTAAAAATGAAAAGACTATGATTAATTTTCCTTGTGCAAAAATCAATCTCGGACTGAATATCGTTGGCCAGCGAGCCGACGGTTACCACGATTTGGAAACCGTTTTCTACCCTATCCCGCTCACCGATGCGCTGGAGATTAAACTGATGGACGACGCTTTCCCCTCGGAGTATAATTGCGACCTGAAGGTTACGGGAACTCAGGTGCTTGGTTCTGAGCAAGACAATTTGGTGGTGAAAGCCTACAACCTGATAGCCCAAGACTTTCAGATTCCCCGCATACACATCCACTTGCATAAGCGCATACCCTCTCAGGCAGGCTTAGGCGGCGGGTCGAGCGATGCTGCCTACATGATCAGGCTGCTCGATGAGCGTTTCCGCCTGAACATCGGCAATGCCGAAATGGAGCGCTATGCAGCACGCCTTGGTGCCGACTGTGCCTTTTTCATCACCTCTGAACCATCGTTTGCAACCGGCATAGGCGATGTGCTCTCTCCCGCAGACGGTCCCAAGGGCAATTTAAATGGTTATTATATCACCATTGTAAAACCCGACATAGCCGTTTCAACCAAAGAAGCCTACCAGCTGATTGTGCCCCGGAAGCCGGCGAAATCGTGCCGTGAAATAGTGAAACAACCCATTGAAACATGGCGCAAAGAATTGGTGAACGATTTTGAGCAACCCGTATTTCAACGCCATCCGCAGCTGAAAGATATCAAAGAGCACCTTTATGCCTGCGGAGCGCTCTATGCCCAGATGAGTGGCAGTGGCAGTGCCGTGTTCGGCATCTTTCATGAAATGCCGCACGATATGAGCGCCATTTTCCGCAATATGTTCACAACCACCATGAAGCTGTAGCACTGCGCTGCACTGCGCTAAATGGTAAATGATAAATGAAAAATGAGATTTTCCAAGCGTATACCCCCCTGCTTTCATCAAGCAGGGGGTGCAACAACAAAAAACGAGGAATCATCCTTTGAAAGGATAATTCCTCGTTTTTAATATATCATCTAATACAGACGTATCAAATTAATTCTTAAAGAAATCTTTCACAGCCTCGTTGGGCACCATTTGCTCATCAAAGATGTAAGCACCGGTCTTGGGGCTCTTCACCATCTTGATTACTTTTGTGTATGCGCGACCATCCTTTGAGCCTTCGTGGAGGGTAGCAACGGTTTTCTTTGCCATATCTCTTTATTCTTATTGTTTGGTTCAAGAAATATTACTTAATCTCTTTATGAACAGTCATGCGCTTCAAAATGGGGTTGTATTTCTTCAGCTCCATGCGCTCGGGAGTGTTCTTGCGGTTCTTGGTCGTTACATAGCGACTTGTTCCGGGCAGACCACTATTTTTCATTTCTGTGCATTCGAGGATAACCTGAACTCTATTGCCTTTTGCTTTCTTGGATGCCATAATGATTATTCTCCTATAACTTTAATGTCTTTCCAGTCTACATACCCTTTCGAAACAGCCTGTTTCAGAGCTGCATCAAGGCCAACTTTGTTAATGAGACGAAGACCAGAAGCACTGATCTTGAGGCTAATCCAGCATTGTTCTTCAACATAGAAGAACTTCTTGCTGAACAGATTAACATCAAAGCTTCTCTTTGTGCGATGCTTTGAGTGAGACACATAATTGCCTATTTGTGCCTTCTTTCCCGTAATCTGACAAATTTTCGACATTGCTATCTAAAATTTTTTTAATCGTTTTTTGATACTTATTCCAAACAGGGTGCAAAATTACAATTATTTCTTGAATACACAAAAGAAACGAGCAAAGAATGAGCAGAATTAAGTTTTTTTTTGTTTTTTCTACTCTTCTTGCTGTGAATTTTGCTCTTTCAGGTATTCAAGAAAGAGTTTGAGCACTCTGTTTGTTGCCTTGAGCAGGTTCACATCGCGCCCCTCGTCTTCTGTCTGGCAGCTGGTGCGTATGTCGTCTTTGCTTCCATAAGCCAGCCAGATGGTGCCCACGGGGGTTTGAGGGGTGCCGCCACCCGGGCCGGCCACTCCCGTGGCTGCAATGGCATAGTCTACGTTGAGCACGTCGCAGGCTCCCTTCACCATTTCAATAGCCACTTCTTCGCTCACGGCGGTTTTCTCTTTCAGTGTCTGTTTGGAAACATGCAGCACTTTTTCTTTGATTTCATCGGTATACGAGATGATGCCGCCTTTGAAATAGTTCGAAGAACCCGGCACGGCAATAATGGCTTCGGCAATGCGCCCGCCGGTGCAACTCTCGGCTGTTCCGAGGGTTGCTCCGTTGTCGTAGAGAAATTGCTGAATCTCTCGGCTCAAAATCTTACTTTCTAATCCCATATTGTTGTTGTTTTAAATGAATTCTCTTTATCGGTAGTTTCAAGAAAAAGTTATCTTCGAGAAGGCCGGCTCGTCGATTGAGCAGAAGTCCTTGTCGAGATATTTGTAGTAGCCGGTAATGCCAATCATGGCGGCGTTGTCGGTGGTGTAGCTGAACTTGGGAATGTAGATGTGCCACCCATATCGCCGGGCATGTTCGTGGAAAGCGTTGCGCAGTCCGTTGTTGGCCGACACGCCTCCTGCCACGGCCACATGGTTGATGCCGGTTTCTTTCACCGCTATGCGGAGTTTCTTCATCAGTATGTCTACGATGGTAAACTCCAAGCTGGCAGCAAGGTCTTCTTTGTGGTGTTCAATGAAGTCAGGGTCGTCGGCAATCCATTTCCGCAGATTATACAGGAAAGAGGTTTTCAATCCTGAAAAGCTATAGTTCAATCCTGGTATGTGTGGTTCTGCAAACTGAAAAGCATGTGGATTGCCCTGCCGTGCGAGTCGGTCAATGATGGGACCTCCGGGATAACCCAGTCCCATCACCTTGGAACATTTGTCGATGGCTTCGCCTGCGGCATCGTCGATGGTCTGGCCCAAAACCTCCATATCGTTATAGGCATTCACTTTCACTATCTGCGAGTTGCCGCCGCTTACCAGCAGGCACAAGAAAGGAAATGGCGGTATCTGATGGTTGTCGTTTTCTTCTTTGATGAAGTGTGCCATCACATGTCCTTGCAGGTGGTTTACATCGATGAGCGGAATGTTCAGCGCGCGTGCCATGCCTTTTGCAAAGCTCACCCCCACGAGCAGCGAACCCATGAGACCGGGACCGCGTGTGAAGGCGATGGCCGAAAGCTGCTGTTTATCGATTCCTGCGCGTTTGATGGCTTGGTCCACCACAGGCACAACGTTTTGCTGATGGGCTCTTGAAGCCAGTTCAGGCACCACCCCACCGTAAGCCTCATGAACGGCTTGCGATGCGGTTACGTTGCTCAGCAACACCCCGTTGCGCAGCACTGCTGCCGAAGTGTCGTCGCAACTGCTTTCTATACCTAATATATATATATATTTTTCCATGCTTTCTTAATAAGTAAGAACTTCCACCCCATGCTCGGTCATGAGCAGTGTGTGTTCCCATTGTGCACTGGGCAGTTCGTCTTCCGAAATCACTTCCCATCCATAGGGGTCGTCGCCATCGATGAACACCCTCCATGTTCCCATGTTAATCATGGGTTCGATGGTGAACACCATGCCCGGCACCAGCAGCATGCCCGTGCCTTTGCGCCCATAGTGGCACACGTCGGGGTCTTCGTGGAAGTGCAGCCCCACCCCATGTCCGCACAGGTCTCTCACCACACCATAGTGGTATTTCTTGCAATGTTTCTCGATGGCATTGCCAATGTCTCCCACAAAGCTATAGGGCTTTGCCGCCTCCATGCCAATTTCCAGGCATTCTTTGGCCACCCTCACAAGCTGTTCCTTTTCGGGTGTTGTTTTTCCCATGATGAACATGCGCGAGGCATCGGCATAATAGCCGTCCACAATGGTGGTGAAGTCAACATTGATGATGTCGCCCTCTTGCAGGATGTCTTCAGCCTTTGGTATGCCGTGGCACACCACCTCGTTGATGCTTGTGCACACACTCTTGGGGAAGCCTTCGTAGTTGAGGCAGGCGGGTGTGGCATTGTGTGCCTTGCAGTATTCCATGCATATTTCGTCGATCTCGAGGGTCGACATGCCAATATGAATCTGTCGGGCCACCTCGTCGAGCACGCCCGTGTTCACCACTCCAGCCCGTCTGATGCCTTCAATCTGTTCGGGAGTCTTGATTAAATCGCGTGTAGGCACCCGCTTTCCCTTGTTTTCCCAATACATAATTTTCTTGTCCATTTCTGTAAGGGGCTGTCCGGGAAGGGCGTGCCATCTTTTCTTCTTAAAATTCATTTATCTTTAATCATTTAGCGAAGCCCACCCCTAACCCCTCCCCGGGGAGGGGAACTCTCCGCGTTCATTTATCATTTATCATTTAGCATTTAGCAAAGCGTAAATGTCGTTGGTCCAATCGGAGCCATTCTCTGGGCAGAAGGTTCTGAAGCCAATCTGACTGGCAACAGCCACATTGCGCGGTCCGTCGTCAACGAAAAGGGTTTCCGAAGGGAATATCTTCTCTTGTGTGAGCACATGGCGGAAGAACATGTCGGCCGGTTTCATCATTTTCACTTCATAGCTGCGGTAGATAGCGTCGAAATAGTCTCTTATGCCATGTCCCTCACCATCAAATTCAGTACTTTCGGCCCAACTTTGCATGAACTCGTTGGTGTTCGAAAGCATAATCACCCTATATCCTTCTGCTCTCAGCTTGCGCAGGAATTGCAGGTTGCGTTTGGGCAGTTCCTTGTGATAGCCCAGCCAAGCATGGCGGCACTCATCGTAAGAAACTTCCCTGCCCACCAGCTTGCTGAGTTCCTGTCGGAACTCTTCTCCTGAGATCTTTCCTATTTCCAAATCGCCGAAGAGTCCGTGCTGAGTGTAGGGGTCGAGCATTTCTGCAGCGTTGGTAAGTCCGAGTTGTTCAAAGCGCTGAATGGCTTGTTGCTGGTCGAGTGTTATGATAACACCCCCAAAGTCAAATACAATCGTTTTTATCATCTTTTAATTGAATAGTTCAAGTTTACGGTTTCGTGCCTCATTGAGCGAAACGAGCTTACTTTGCTCTTGCTGGTAGCTCTCTCTGAGTGTCTGGTATCGTTGTTCCAGTTCTTTCCTGTAGTCTTCACATTCCTTTGCATTGAGCATGCGAGAAAGTGAAACCACATTCTGTGCAGCATCTTTCATCCAGGCGACAGTTCCGTTATATTCCGGGGCAATCTTCAGTGCCACATGCATCTCGCTGGTGGTGGCTCCGCCAATGAGAATGGGAATGTGCAGTCCCGAACGTTCCATTTCCCTGGCCACATGCACCATTTCTTCGAGCGAAGGAGTAATCAGTCCGCTTAGTCCGATGGCACATGCTTTTTCGGCAATGGCACTTGATATAATCCGTTCGGCAGGCACCATCACCCCAAGGTCTACCACTTCGAAGTTGTTGCAAGCCATCACCACAGCAACAATATTCTTTCCAATATCGTGAACATCGCCTTTCACGGTGGCCAAAATTACTTTTCCCCTGCTCGACTGGGTGCCGGAGCGTTCGCGTTCGATGTATGGTTGCAGAACAGACACAGCAATCTTCATGGTTCGGGCTGCTTTCACCACTTGCGGCAGAAACATCTTTCCCTCGCCGAACAGCTCCCCCACCCTGTTCATTCCCTGCATGAGCGGACCTTCAATAATGTCAACGGCATGCGGATAAACCTTCAGTGCCTGCTGAATGTCACTCTCAATGTAGTCGCCTATGCCTTTGCGCAGGGCATATTCCAGTCGTTGTTCCAATGGCAAGTTTCGCCATTCCTCTTCAGCATTTGCCGTGGACACAGGGGCTTGGCTCGCTGCTGCCTTCCCACCAAATTCATTGGCCAATGTCACTAAATGTGCTGGCGCATCGGCAGAGCGATTTAGAATTACATCTTCTATTGCGCTGAGCAAGCCAGCGGGAATATCGTCGTAGGTTATTTTGGTTGTGGGGTTCACAATGGCCATATCCATGCCTGCTTGAATGGCATGATACAGGAAAACGGCATGCATGCACTCGCGGATGTAGTTGTTTCCACGAAAAGCAAATGAAAGATTGCTCACTCCACCGCTCACATGCGCCCCCGGCAGGTTGCTGCAAATCCATGCTGTGGCCTTTATAAAGTCTGCCGCATAGCTGTTGTGCTCGTCCATGCCGGTAGCCACGGCAAGCACGTTGGGGTCTATGATAATATCTTCGGGTAGGAATCCAACTTGCTCAGTAAGAATGTGATAGGAGCGACTGGCTATTTCAATTCTGCGCTCATAGGTGGTGGCCTGACCTTGTTCGTCGAAACACATCACCACCACGGCAGCTCCATGTCGCTTCACTTCGCGGGCATGCTCCACGAAAACTTGTTCACCTTCTTTGAGAGAAATGCTGTTCACTATCGACTTGCCCTGCAAACATTTGAGTCCTTCCACGATTACTGTCCAGTTCGACGAGTCAATCATCACGGGCACTTTGGCAATCTCGGGTTCTCCGGCAATGAGTCGCAGAAAGGTGGTCATCTCTTGCGGTGCATCGAGCAGCCCGTCGTCCATGTTCACGTCTATAACCATGGCTCCTTGCTCAACTTGCCGGCGCGCTATAGACAATGCTTCTTGATATTTCTTCTCTTGTATGAGCCGAAGGAACTTTCTGGAACCAGCCACATTGCACCTTTCCCCCACATTCACAAACGAACCTTCAGTGCATAGTGCATCTAAGCCCGAAAGCAGCAGGTGGCGCTCGCTTTTCTTGGGATTGGGATGGTGAGGATTCTTTCCTTTCGCCAACTGGCAATATCGTTTGATGAATGTTTCGTCGGTTCCGCAGCACCCGCCGATGATGTTAATCAAGCCTTCATTCAGATATTCTGCGATTTGCGGCGACATGGATTCGGCTGTTTCATCGTAATCCCCAAGAGAGTTGGGCATTCCGGCATTCGGATAGGCACTGATATAATAAGGTGAATGCTGGGCAAGATGCTGTATGAAAGGTTTCATTTGGGCAGCTCCAAACGAGCAGTTGAGCCCAACTGAAAATACATCGTAGCTGCTGATGCTGGCAAGAAAGGCATCGATGTTTTGTCCGCTCAATATTCTGCCCGAGTTGTCGCTAACCGATAGGCTCAGCATCAGCGGCAGTTTTGCATGGTGCCTTTCCATCACTTGGCTGGCAGCACCTATGGCAGCCTTTGCGTTGAGTGTGTCGAAGATGGTTTCAATGAGAATGGCATCTACGCCCCCTTCAACAAGCGCGTCTATTTGTTCGAAATAAGCATCGAAAAGCATGTCGAAGGTAACGTCGCGGAAAGCTGGGTCGTTGATGTCTGGACTCATGGTAGCCGTTTTGTTGGTTGGCCCAACAGAGCCACAAACAAAACAATTCCGGCCTTTGCTGTTTGCTTCGTTGGCAGCCTTTCGAGCAATGCGTGCACCGGCCAAGGCCATTTCCCTGGCAAGATGTTCGAGGTGATAATCGGCCTGCGATATGCGCTGCGACGAGAAGGTGTTGGTTTCAATCAAATCGGCACCGGCTGCCAGATAGCGCCGATGAATGTCGAGAATAACGTCGGGTCGTGTGAGATTGAGCACGTCGTTGTTGCCCTTCATGAGCATGTCGTCGGCATGAATGGCAATTCTTTGTGCCATGGTTGGAACCGGGTGTTGCGGTGTTTGCGACAAGCCACGGAAATCAGCTTCAGAAAGATGGTATTTCTGAATCATCGTTCCCATTGCTCCATCGAGAACAAGAACCTTTTGTTGTGCCAGTTCCTGTATGGTCATACTTTCATTGCCCGGTCCATCTCGCGTTTGTCTTCCCGCTCTTTCATGGTCTGGCGCTTGTCGTATTGTTTTTTTCCACGGCACAAGGCAATGTCGACCTTTGCCCTGCCGTGTTCGTCTATAAACATCAGTGTGGGCACAATGGTGTAGCCCGGCTGTTTGGTAGCTTCTTCCAGCTTGTTAATTTCACGTCGGGTGAGCAAAAGCTTGCGTTCCCGCTTAGCTTCGTGGTTGGCATAGGAACCATAGAAATAGGGAGAAATGTTCATGCCTTTCACCCACATCTCGCCTCGATCAATATAGCAATATGTGTCAACGAGCGATGCCTTGCCCGCCCTCACCGACTTGATTTCAGTGCCGGTGAGCACGATGCCTGCCGTGTATTCGTCGACAAAGAAATACTCAAACGAGGCTTTTCTGTTCTTCACCTGTATCGGGCTCTTCTTGCGTATTTCCTCTTGTTGCTTGTTCATACCTTGGTTGAAAATTTATCAATATGAGTTTCTACATAATGGGCCAGCTGCGCTGTCCACTCTTCTTCGTTTTCAACAAACTCGTCATCGAGGTTGTCGAACTGAGGGAACTGTTCGAAAAGTGCCATAAACTCATCGTCGGTGCACTCCTTTTCCAGCTCTTCGTGAAAACCTGAGTAGAGCTTGCGTGCTTTGTTCATCAGTCGCGCCAAATCTGTCATACCCATCTCTTTCACTGCCTTTGCAAAGGGGTTGCGAAAGAAAAACGGCCCATAGCCATTGTGGATGAGCTGAACGAAACCTCCGTCCATCACCTCGTCGCGCAAAATGAAATAGGCCAACAGCGTAATCTGCTCGGCCGAGAGTTGTGCCATAGACTGGGCAGTAAGCTCTCCACCAATGCTTTCGTATGTCTTATCGACTATTTCTTGTAAGAACTCGTCCATCTTTAATATTCTCTTTCGCCAAAAATCTTTGTGCCTATTCTAACCATTGTAGAATGGCACTCTACAGCAATCATGTAGTCGTGGCTCATGCCCCACGACCTTTCACAAAAGTAGTCGGCATCGGCAAACCATCTCTGCTTAGCTTCGTCAAAGAAGTTGGCCGCCTGCATCATTTCGTTTCTAATCTGCTGTTCGTCGTCAACGTTCGAAGCCATCATCATCAACCCGCAAATGCGCACATGCTCCATCTCGCGCCACACGCCGCTGTCGAGCAGTTGTCGGCATGCGTCAGGTGTGAAGCCATATTTGCTTTCTTCTTGTGCAATGTGCAGTTCAAGCAGCACATCTATCACCCGATTGCAACGTTCGGCCTGTTTGTTAATCTCCTTGAGCAGCTTGAGCGAGTCAACGGCTTCAATCATCGAAATGTAGGGTGCAATAAAGCGCACCTTGTTGGTTTGCAGGTGCCCTATAAAGTGCCAGCAAATATCGTGAGGCAAAGCTTTCACCTTGCGCGACAACTCCTGTTCGTGGCTTTCGCCAAAGATGCGCTGCCCGGCGTTGTAGGCTTCTAAGAGCTTATCCTCTCCATGGAATTTGCTCACGGCAACCAGTTTCACGCTATTCGGCAAACTCTGGCTTATCGTTTTTAGATTCTGGCTTATACTCATAAACATCCATAATCTTTGTTTCAGAGATGTTGGCAATCACATAGTCCATCATCGATCCGGTCATTCCCTCTTCAATGTTCTTCACTGCAGCGTTAAAGGTTTTGGCCTGCACCAGATGGGTTACCGATGTTCGTTTCTCTTTCTGTGTTTTATCGTCGAGTGTGATAAACGATAGTTTGGCCTTATACCAGCGGTCGTCGTTATCGTTTTCGCTGAAGAATATTTCGCTGTAGGATGCAGGGGTAATATTTTTCACTTCAAACTCTCCACTCACGTATGCCGACATCTCGGCTGTTATCCGTTCTTCTGCCTCTCCAAAAGAGAGTGCATCCACAACGTAGGTTTCGGGAACCTTCTTCGTCATCCCGTCTTCCATTTGGCGCTCGTAGCGCACCTGGCATTCAAACCAGTTTGCAGTTCTGCTTCTCATTGTTATTCTGTTTTTTTCTTTTTGTCTGATTCCAAATGTGGTGCAAAGGTAATCATTTATTCCGATACTGAGCAGGGTTTAGGCAAAAAAAGCATTAAATGTGCTTGTTGGCAAAAAGAAAAGGTGCCGTTGCAACATGCCATTCGGCACATGCAACGACACCTTATTATATATACTATATTAATATATACTATAGTTAACCTTGCTCCAAGTTAGAAGAACAGGTAACGGTTGTCCTTCACGTTCGCTTTCAGGTAGAGTTCCTGCATCATGATGCGGCGAGCATACGACTGGCGCAGTTTTGCTTCCTGCTGCTTGTCATCGAACTTAACACCTTGGCGTAGAGCTTTCTTTTCAACCTGGAAGAGGAATACACCACCCTCGCCTTTCACGGGAGCCGAAGCAAACTTGCCCTGGGCAGTTGCTGCAACGGCACCGCTGAGAGCAGCTTCGCCGGTGGAAGTGAGAGGAACGAACACCGGAGCAGAGAAGGTTACCTGAGCCACGCTGTCTACAACCACTGCGCCCTTGGCTTTAGCGGCCTCGATGCTGGTTACACCATTTGCCTTGGCCATGAGCTCGGCAGCCTTCTTGTCTTTGATAACTTCAGCCTTGAGCATGTCGAGAGCTGCGGGGTCATCGGCAGGGCGGAATCCCTTTTCGTGCACCTTATCAAGCACCACCACCAGCAGGTGGTTGTTCTCGCCACATTCATACATGGGCGATACGCTGCCCTCTTCAGCTTCAAAGAGCCATTTCAGGGCATCGCGTGTGCCGCGGATGTTGGCAAGGTAGTGGAGCGAGGTGGTGAGGTCTTTGGCATCCTGCACTTGATAGCCGCTCTTAGCTGCATTGGCAACAATGTCTTCGCCTTTCTGGTTGGCACTCACAAAAGCGCTGAACTTGTTGTAGGCAGCTGAATAGGTTTCCTTAGAGAAGTCGATGGTTTTCTTCACCACGGCTGCGGTGTATTTGGTAGTAAATGCACGACGGTCGAGCACCTGAAGGATGATGTTGCCCTGAGCGAGCGTGATGTTTTTCAGTTCGCCGGCATTCATGGTAAACATGCTCTCGATGTAACCCTTTGAATCGCGGTCGATAGAAGGAGCCGACTGATACTGGCGTGTGGTCATCCAGTTCTTATCACCGGTTTGACCATATTTTTTGGCAATCTGCTCGAAATCGGCACCACCCTTGAGGGCAGTGTAGATAGAGTCGGCAGTCTTATGAGCTGCTTCGGCTGTTGCTCCACCCACCTGAATCTGACGGAACTGCACAGAGTCGGGCAGTTGCTGCTTAGCAATAAGGCGAATGAGGTTGAGGGTGTTGTCGCTCTTGCTTTCGAACGGACCAGCCACAGAACCCACTGCGATAGAATCCATCTGCTGTGCAATGTCGTAGGGGAAAGCCTCTTTCAGCACGGGCAGACCGAGGAAGGGAACCAGCGATGTAGACTTGCGCACCACTTCGTCGGGATTCTCGGCTGTTGCCAGCTGTGTTTTGTAGTCGGCGAAGAGTTTGTTGAGCTCAGCACGGTCTTTGGCCGAAGCTTCCACAACCACGTCAACATATTTCACGTCGCGAGTTTCTTCTTGCTGCTTGATACCCATGCGCCCGTTATAGAAGAAGTTCTTCATTTCCTGATATTTTGCCTGCAGCTCTTGCTGTGTGGGTTCCACTTTGGCATCCTCTATCGATGAGTAAGGGAACACGGCCAAGCGGATGGTGCTCTCTTCGTTTTCGTCGACAAAGGCTTGCTTGGCCTCTATGGGGTTGGAGAGCAGACTGTGAGAAAGCAAGCTTTCATATTTCTGCGCGAGGGTTTGCATGCGCAGTGTTTTCTCGATGTAAGTCCAGTAGCGGTAGATGGTCTGGTATTGCTGAGCCACCTGCTGGTCGTTCTGTGTCTGCGACTTGTAGTCGGCCAGGAACTTCTGCAGGGCATTCACGTCGAAGCGACCTGTCTGCTGGTTGAAGAAGGGTGTTTGCATGAGCATGGGGTTGGTTCCCTCTTTGAGAATGTTGCGCATCTCTTCGTCGGTAACGGTGAGTCCCAGTTCTTTAGCTTCTTTCTCATAGATGCGCGACTGCACGAACACATTCCACACGTTGTCTTTCACCCAGTTGAGCTGGTCTTCGCTCAGGTTGTCGGTGTTTTGCTGAAGCTTAACCACCTC
The DNA here is from genome assembly GCA_902767045.1 of uncultured Prevotellaceae bacterium. GTDB lineage: Bacteria > Bacteroidota > Bacteroidia > Bacteroidales > Bacteroidaceae > Prevotella. Next base: position 80,670 of record CACXFT010000104.1, read on the forward strand.
GGTGAATTCGTCGACGAGTTGCTGGAATTCCTGCACATTGATTTTCTCTCCATAGACTTCGCCTACTTGCTGCCGCTGGTCGTTGCGCGATGCATCACACGAGCGGAAAGCTTCTTCGGCAATGAATGCAAAAAGGGCCAATGCGATTACCGCAACGAGTACGGGGCCCCAGCTTCTGATTTTTCCAATTGCTGCCATTTGTTTTTGTTGTTTTTATTTTTTTATTGTTATTTTTATTGTCGGTTTTCTCAAAAAGCGCACAAAGATACAAAAAAGATATTAAACGAAGAAATAAAACGGGCAAAAAAGCTATTCTTTGCTATTTATTGGGGTGTTCAGGTGTTGACAGTGAGCTTCACGAGTTCAATCTTGGTCATGGTGTTTTTAATGATTTTAAACTCGAACTTGCCTATTTTTATCACTTCGTTGAGTTTGGGGAAGCTCTGGTATTTGTCGAGAATGAGCCCTCCAATGGTCATGTAGTCGTCGCTCTCGGGAAGGTTGAGGTCGAACATTTCGTTCACCTTGTCAATCTCTAATCTGGCCGAGAGCACATATTCGCCTTCTGCTGTTTTCTTGGCCACATATTTGGTGCTGTCGTGTTCGTCTTCGATGTCGCCGAAGATTTCTTCAACAATATCTTCGAGCGAAACGATTCCGCTTGTTCCTCCGAACTCGTCTACAACCACGGCGAGCGACTTTTTGTGTTGCAGGAACGTTTGCATGAGTTTTTTTGCCGACATGGTTTCCGGCACGAAGGGCATGGTGCGCACGTTAGTGTGCCAGTCGTCGTTGCGTCGGAACATCTCTGACGAGTGCACATAGCCTACGATATGGTCGATGTCTTCTTTATAGACGATGATTTTCGAGTTTCCGCTCTCTATGAATTTCTGTTGCAGTTCTTCGGCTGTGCTTTGCTCTTCAACGGCATTGATTTCTGTTCGGGGCACCATGCAGTCGCGCACTTTTATTTCGGCAAAGTCGAGTGCGTTTTGGAATATCTTCACCTCGTCTTCAATCTCGTCGTCGCTTCGCGCATTGTCGATGCTCGACTGCACCAGATAGTCGAGGTCTACTTTCGAGAACTCGCCGTCTTCTACCTGGTTGTTCATTTTGATTCCCACAAGACGGAGCAAACCTTTTGAGAGCAGCGTAGAGAACCGGCTGATGGGCCAAAGCACTATGTAGCAGATGTAGGTCGGAACAGAGAAGATGGCAAGGTAGCGGTTAGGGTTGCTTTTGAAGAGCGTTTTAGGCAGGAACTCTCCGGTGAAGAGCACGATGAGCGTAGAGAGCACGGTGTCGGCCGGCACGGTGAAGCCAGCGTCGAGTCCGCTGAAGATGGTTGAGTCGAAGAGTCTTGCAATGAGAATGCCGTAGACAACCAGTGCGATGTTGTTGCCAACGAGCATGGTGCTAACGAAACCATTTCCGTGGGCATAGAAGAAAGAAATTATCTTCTGTGAGAATCTGTTTTTCTCTTTATCCATTTCGGCAAGCATGCGGTTGCTCGAAACGAAGGCAATCTCCATGCCCGAGAAAAAGGCCGAGAAGAGCATAGAGAGCAGGATGCCCAGAATGATTGATATGTCAACAGAGTCTTCCATTGTGTAGAATCAGAGTTGTTGTTTACTTTTGATTTTGAATTTGTTACTGTGCGTTGGTGGTAGTGCGGCGTTGGGGCTGAGCTTGCATTCGCAGAGGAATCTGGGCAGCAGAGTCGGTTTGCTCCTGTGTGTTGTCGCTGCCAGTTTCTGTTTCTTCGTCGCCTTCCAAGTCGGCACGTTCAAAGGAGCCCTTGGTGTTGGAGACATAGTAGCGTGTCATTTGTTCATCGCTCCTGAAATAGGCTCCCTGCAGGGTGCGCTCGGGTGTGATCAGGCGCGAGAACTTGTTTGAGTAGAACTGATGGTGAGCTTCGTCCCAGTAGAGTTCTTCGCTGAAAAACTTCAATCCCTCTTTGGTTAAGATTCTCACTCTTCCGCGCAGCTCCCAGAGTTTCTTTTTATCATAATGGTATGCAGTATCGGCCTGTATATACGACTGCACATGAAACTTTTCATCGAACTGCGTCATAAACACGCCTTTGTTCATGATCCATCGCGAGGGGTTGATGTTTTCGTTCACTTCCCACCGTTCGGCCACAATGCGGTATTTGATAACTCCCGAATCAGAGATGAGCGTGTTCACCCCATAGCTGGTCATCACAGCCACAGAGTCGCGCTCACGAATGGCAGCTGCGGTGTGTTCTTTTTGTTCTTCGCACGAAGTGAAAGCCGCGCAGCCCGCCATAAAAGTGACAAGCAGGGAAAGTGTTTGAAGCAACTTGTTTTTCATTATCTGAATTTCCACTTCTGGAACCACTGTTCGTTGAAAGTAAGACCGATGTTCAGTCGGAAGGTGTTTTCGGTGATCATACTTGAAGCATCGTTGCGTACCCACTGTCCGCTGATGTTCAGGATAGAGCGGTTATTCCACCCATTGATGATGGGAATGCCGAATCCCAGACTGGCCGAGTATTCGCGCGGGCCGTTTTTGCCATTTATATTTAAATAAGGTGTAGCATAGGAAACGCCAGCCCTATAGCGGATGCGTGAGAGGAACTTACGACCTGTGGGGTTGGCGCAATATTCACCGCCGAGTGTGAGTTTGTGGCGGTCTTTGAGCAGCCCCGTTTGCAGCTGATAGTCCATGGTTTCGTTTTTCATGATGGTTTCGGGCATTTTAACGCTTCCCCATCGCTGCAGGGTGTAGTCGATGCCCACCTTCCACTTGTTTTGTGTTTGCAGCATGGCTCCCACGCCTATGGCCATGGGAATTTCGAGTTTGAGCGCATCGCCCCCCAGCTTGATGCTGTCTGAAACCCCTGTCTGCTTGTTGTTGGAGATGACGAGACATCTGGGAGAACCTCCAATCTCATGACCCAGCGAGAAGGTCGCTCCCAAGGTGAGCAGCTGGTCTTTCTTCAGTTGGTGGGTGTATTGCATGCCCAAGTCGAGTTTATAGCTTTTCACGTTGGCCGAATACACCTTGGTAAGGTCGGTCATGTAGTTGTCGCTATAGGTGTTGGTGAGTTTCTTTTCGTAGTCGCCCCACAGATAGGAGATGTTGGCACCCACCGACAGTCCCTTACTAACTTCCCATCCGGCACCCAGATAAGCTTGTCTTATTCCGCCGGTTCCGGAATAGGTATTGGTGAACGATGCCGAACGGGAGTTGCCGATGTAGTCGGAAACCGAATAGTTGTAGCCGATGTTGGTGAACGGCAATAGGCCAAGGCTCAACCCCAGCCCCTTGGTGAGGCGGAAGGCTGCCACCACATATTCGAAGTCGGCATTGTTGGCGTTCATCTTTTTGCCATTCTCTTCAAAGTTTGTTTTTTGAATAGAGTAGCCGGCATCGAAGATGAACGTCAGGGAATCGACGCTCGAATAAGAGGCCGGGTTCAAGGCGTTAACCTGTTTAGAGTCGCGAAAGCCCAATGCCAGACCGTTCATGCCGCGGCTGAAACCACTTGACTGGTCGGCAAGAACTCCCAATCCGTATTGGCTGTATGGCGAGTTGGTGCCACTTTGTGCTGATGCCCCCACTGTGCCTGAAAGCAGCAGAAAGGCCATGAAAATCTTCTTCATTCGTTCAAATTTTCCAATTCGGATGCAAAATTATTGAAAAAATTCGGAATAAACGCACGATAAGTGCAAAATATAAGCTATTTTTGCATCGTGAAACATTTTAAATACTTTTTAAGAAGTCTGCTGGGGCTGTTTTTGGCCTTTGTGCCAGCCACGATGAATGCCCAAGAAACCGACTCGCTGCAGGTTAGCCTTCTCACCTGCGGACCCGGCAATGAGGTGTATTCTTATTATGGCCACACGGCCATCAGACTGAAGGGGTGGAGTTTTTATTTCTTCAACGCTGCAGGTCTGCCGGTGGAAAAGCGCGACGTGGTGGTCAACTACGGTTCGTTTTCGTTCAGGCAGAAATATTTCATTGCCCGTTTTATATTGGGACTCACCGATTATGAAGTGAGCCTTGCACCATTTGAATTGTTTGTGGCCGAATATAACCACGAACGCCGATGGGTTCGGGAACAGGTGCTCAACCTCACACCGGCCGAGAAAGAGGCCCTCTATGAAGCCATTTGCCGAAACCTTGAACCACAGAACAAAACCTACCGCTATAATTACTTCACCGACAACTGCACCACACGGGCACGCAACATTATTTTAGGGAACATGAGCGATGAGGTTGTTTTCGACTGGGAAAGCAAGCCAGCCAGCACCTATCGCGAAATGATTCACCAGTATAACCGCCAGCATTTGTGGGCCGCCTTTGGCAACGACCTGCTGCTTGGCCTGGGTGCCGACTCGCCGATTGATGCCTTTGAGCAACAGTTCCTTCCCATTCCGCTTTCGAACGATTTCGAGCATGCCACCATTGCACGCAATGGCAACAACCCCCAAAAGCTGGTGAAGGCAACAAACCAACTTGTTTCCATGCAAGAAAATCCACACGAAGCGGAACCTTTCCTGTTTTCACCCATGATGTGCGCCTGCTGCCTTAGCCTGCTGTTGGTGATAGTTACAGCAGTTGAGATTAAACGTAAACAAACACTTTGGCAAACAGATGCTATCACCATGTTAGTCACTGGGTTGGCTGGCATCATCTTGTTTGTAATGCTGTTCTCGCAACACCCCACGGTGAGGTGTAACCTGCAAATTATGCTGCTCAACCCCCTGAACCTTGTTTTCCTCTACCCTGCGGTGAAGCGTTTGCGCCGCGGCAAACTGCATGCCTGGCATGTGGGGTGGATGGTGATGCTCTTGCTGTGTGCCACGGCAGGAAGCGTGGGCATACAGCACTATGCCGACGGAATATTATTATTGGCATACACTTTGCTATTCAGACAATGCGCTATTGTATACAGACTATATCAACATAAAACAAAAACCAATTAATGAACAGATACCTCGCCCTCATCATGGCCGTCATATACGGAGCCGAGCTGCAAGCACAAACCCTGCAACCTGCTCCGCGCTTGGTGGTGAACATTGCGATCGACCAATTGCGAACCGACTACATCGAATACTTCGCTCCAAAATATTCCGACGAAGGATTGCGAAGGCTGCTTGAAAACGGCACCGTTTATCAGGCTGCTTCCTACCCTTTCACACCCGTCGACCGGGCATCGGCCATTGCTTCCATCGCCACCGGAACCACCCCCTATTATCACGGCATCATTGGCACACGATGGCTCGACCGCAACACGCTGAGACCAGTGTTTTGCGTCGACGACCCCAAGCACTATACATCGCCCTGGCGACTGGCCACCACAACGGTGAGCGACGAACTGAAGGTGTCTACCCACGGCAGCGCCATTGTGTGGAGTGTTGCCAGCAACAGGGAGGCCGCCATTTTGTCAGCCGGTCATGCTGCCAACGGTGCCATCTGGTTCGACAATATCAAAAACGACTGGCGAAGCTCAACCTACTACACCGCTCGCGAGGTGGAATGGTTCAACTCTTACAAGAAGACAACCGCCAACAGCATTGAAAACAAGACCGTTACCAACGACGATGTTGTGAAGATTGCATTGCAGGCGGCTACCAGCACAGCCATGGGGCGCGACGATGTGAGCGACATGCTCTGCATCACGTTATCGGCTGCCCCACCAGCTGCTGCTGAAGCGACAAACTGGCAAATTGAAATGGAAAGTGTTTATATGAAACTGGATAAAACACTTGCCCATCTCATCAACGAAATAGAGAGTTCTATCGGAAAGGAGCATGTGCTGTTTGTTGTTACCAGCACCGGATATGTTGACGAGGCCAACGAAGACCTGAGCAAATACAACATCCCCACGGGAACCTTCTATATCAACCGAACAGCCAACCTGCTGAACATCTATCTGAGTGCCATCTATGGACAGGGAAGGTATGTTGAAATGTGTTTCCACAACCAAATGTATCTGAACCACAAGCTCATAGAACAGAAACGCCTGGGAATTTCGGAAGTGCTGGGCAGATGTCAGGACTTTCTGGTGCAGATTGCCGGTGTGGGCGATGTATATACATCAGAACGGTTGCTCGACGGCAACAACGACATTCTGAAACTGCGCAACGGATTCAACCCCCTGCTAAGCGGCGACATCTTTGTGGCTGTTACACCAGGTTGGAAACTTGTTAATGAAGAAACTGGCGAGAGTTTTTCGCCAAGGGCTTCTTTCATTCCCTTCCCCATCATCTTCTATGGAGCCGGCACCAAGGCTGAACACATCAACACACCCGTAACAACCGACCGCATCGCTCCAACCATTGCTAAAACCATTCACATTCGTGCACCCAACGCATGCTCGGCTGAACCGCTTCCCTAACTATCTTTAACACGTTAAAAACAAAGAAGTTGAAGCGGTTTCCCCAAAGCACTGCTTTGAGACTCTAAAAGCTATGCTTTAAGGTTGTAAAAGCACTGCTTCAAGATTGCAAAAGCTATGCTTTAAGATTGCAAAAGCTATGCTTTCTTGAATCGCAACTGCATGGATGAAAAGAAAAACAAGCTTTCTCTTTTGCAGTTCTCCTAATTTTTAGTAACTTTGCACCCCAATAATATAATAAGGTGTAGGCTATGCACTGCACGTTGGAATAAAAAAACAAAAACAAATATAGAAATGAACTTCACAAATTTTTTAAGGAGCCTGTTTGGCGACAAGTCTACGCGAGACAGAAAACTCTTGGAACCACTCTTGGCTAAGGTGAAAGCCGAATACTCCAATATTGAAAAGCTGAGTAACGACGAACTGCGTGCCAAAACGAAAGAAATTCAACAATATGTACAAAACTCTGCCAAAACGCAGAAAGAAGAAATTGCCAAGCTGAAAGCTACCATCGAAGAAACACCCTTGGATGAGCGAGAAGCCATATTCAACAAAATAGACAAGTTTGAGAAAGAAGCGCTCGAAATTTATGAGAATGCCCTGAACGAAGTGATGCCCACGGTGTTCTGCATCGTGAAAGACACGGCACGGCGCTTTGCACAGAACGAAGAGGTAAGGGTAACGGCAACCGACTTCGACCGCGAACTGGCTGCCAACCCTAAAAACGATTTCATTAGCATTGAAGACAACGAAGCCGTCTATCACAACCACTGGACAGCAGGAGGCAACGACCTGAAATGGGAAATGGTGCACTACGACGTGCAGCTCATTGGCGGCATTGTGCTGCACCAGGGTAAAATTGCTGAAATGGCAACCGGTGAGGGTAAAACGCTGGTGGCCACGCTGCCCGTTTTCCTGAACGCGCTCACCGGCAACGGTGTGCATGTGGTTACGGTCAACGACTATCTGGCCAAGCGCGACTCGGAATGGATGGGACCGCTCTACATGTTCCATGGTCTCAGTGTAGACTGCATAGACAAACACCGCCCCAACTCGCCCGAGCGAAGAAAAGCTTATCAGGCAGATATCACCTTCGGAACCAACAACGAATTTGGTTTCGACTATCTGCGCGACAATATGGCCATCTCGCCCGCCGACCTCGTTCAGCGCAAACACAACTATGCCATCGTAGACGAGGTGGACTCGGTGCTCATCGACGATGCCCGAACACCACTGATCATTTCGGGACCCGTGCCAAAGGGCGACGACCAGATGTTTGAAGAATACCAGCCTCTGGTTGAAAGACTTGTTGACGTGCAGCGCCATCTGGCCACACAATACCTGGCCGATGCCAAGCGACTCATTCAAGAAGGACAGGCTGCCAACGACGCCAAGAAACTCGAAGAGGGTTTCCTGGCACTGTATCGTTCGCATAAAGCTCTTCCAAAAAACAAACCGCTCATCAAATACCTTTCGGAAGAGGGCATCAAGGCTGGCATGCTGAAAACTGAAGAATTCTACATGGCCAACAACAACAGGGAAATGCCCAAAGCCGTGGAACCCCTCTTCTTTGTGGTTGATGAGAAACTGAACTCGTGCGACCTCACCGACAAGGGTACGGCATGGCTGGCCGAACAGGTGAAAGACCCCGAATTGTTCGTGCTGCCCGACATCACCAGTCAGCTGTCGGCACTGGAACTGGAAAAAACACTTTCTGAAGAAGAGAAAGTGAACAAGAAAGACGAGCTGCTGAACCACTATGCCTTGCAGAGCGAACGTGTGCACACACTTCAGCAACTGCTGAAAGCCTACTGCATGTTCAACAAAGACGATGAATATGTGGTTATTGATGGCGAGGTGAAGATTGTTGACGAACAGACAGGCCGCATTATGGAGGGTCGCCGTTGGAGCGACGGACTCCACCAGGCTGTTGAGGCCAAAGAGCATGTGAAAGTGGAAGCTGCCACACAAACCTTTGCCACCATCACGCTGCAGAACTATTTCCGCATGTATCACAAGCTGGCGGGAATGACAGGTACGGCCTCTACCGAGGCCGGCGAGTTCTGGGACATCTATAAGCTTGACGTGGTGGAAATTCCAACCAACAAGCCCGTGGCACGGCGCGACCTCGACGACCGCGTATATAAAACTGCACGAGAGAAATACAGAGCAGTGATAGAAGAAATTGTGGAAATGCGCTCTAACGGACGACCCTGCTTGGTGGGCACCACATCGGTTGAAATCTCTGAAATGCTTTCGAAGATGCTCTCCATGCGCAAGATTCCACATCAGGTGCTCAATGCCAAACTGCACCAAAAGGAAGCAGACATTGTGGCACTGGCCGGACAGTCTTCTCAGGGCACTGCCTATGTAGCACTCGACGGGCGTGCTTTCTGCGACAAAGCCTCGGCACTGCACCACAACCAATCGCTCATCACCACCGACAAGAAGTTTGCCAATGCCGATGAAAACAACATCAAGGAAGAAACACGACTGTTGGGTGCCGTTACCATTGCAACAAACATGGCAGGACGAGGTACCGACATCAAACTTTCGGCAGATGTGAAGCAGGCAGGCGGACTGGCCATTATTGGTACTGAACGCCACGAGAGCCGCCGAGTGGATCGCCAGCTGCGCGGACGTGCCGGACGACAGGGCGACCCGGGTTCGTCGGTGTTCTATGTTTCGTTTGAAGACAAGCTGATGCGCCTGTTCGGTTCAGAACGCATGGCCAGCGTGATGGACCGACTGGGAGTGCAGGAAGGAGAACGCATAGAGGCACCGCTTATTTCAAGAAGCATTGAAAAAGCACAGAAAAAAGTTGAAGAAAACCATTTCGGAGTGCGCAAACACTTGCTGGAATATGACGACGTGATGAACAAGCAGCGCACCGTCATCTACGAAAAACGCCGGCATGCGCTCATGGGAGAACGCATAGGCATGGACATTGCCAATATCATTTGGGACCGTGTGATACATATCGTTGAAGACAACGACTACATCGGCTGCCGCGAAGAGTTCTTCAAGATTCTCGCCATGGAATGCCCTTTCACCGAAGAGGAGTTTATCAACGAAAAACGCGACGACCTGCTCGAACGTACCTTCCAGCAAGCCATGGCCAACTTCACACGCAAAACAGAGCACATTCAAAGCGTGGCTTGGCCCATCATTAAAGAGGTGCAGGAAAACCAAGGGGCGCTCTACGAGCGCATCATGGTGCCCATCACCGATGGCAAGCGGGTGTTCAACATTCCCTGCAACCTGCTCGAAGCCTACGAGAGCGAGGCCAAGTCGGTGGTGAAACAGTTCGAAAAGGTTATCATGCTGCACATCATCGACGACTGCTGGAAAGAAAACCTCCGACAGCTCGACGAACTGCGCCACAGCGTGCAAAATGCCAGCTACGAACAGAAAGACCCGCTGCTCATCTTCAAACTGGAAAGTGCCAAGCTCTTCGATGCCATGATCAACGACATGAACAACCGAATTGCATCTATTTTAACGCGCGGTCAGATTCCTCAGGTGCAACAGGTGCAGGAGGCTGCTCCCGAGGCAAGAAGTCAGCGATACAACGAACAGAAAGGCGAAGAACTGGTAGACCGCAACCAACAGGCTGCCGCACAGCGCGACACCAGGGAAGGACAGCAGCGAGTGAACCGTCAGCCCATCATCAGGGATAAGCTGCCCGGGCGCAACGACCCTTGCCCCTGCGGTTCGGGAAAGAAATTCAAGAATTGTCACGGTCGGGGAATCGTGTGATGTGAAGTATCTTATGCAAAAGTTTCGAATGTCAGAACCAAATGATCAAGATTCGTGAACTAATCAAGAAATTCGGGGATATGACTGCGGTCGATATCCCCGAATTATTCATCGAAAGCGGCACCATGCTGGGCATTGTGGGCAACAATGGAGCGGGCAAGTCAACCTTGTTCCGCCTGATGCTCGACCTGCTGCAACCCAACCAGGGATGGGTGGAGCTCAACGGCATCAACCCCGCCAACGATGAAAACTGGAAAAACTTTACCGGTGCTTATCTCGACGAAGGGTTTCTCATAGACTTTCTCACACCCGAAGAATACTTCAACTTTGTGGCAAAAGCCTGCAATCTTTCGAAAGAACAATTGCAAGCAAAGCTGCAACAATTCGAGGCTTTCATGGCTGGGGAGATTCTTAACCAGAAAAAGCTCATCCGCAACTTCAGTGCCGGAAACAAACAGAAGATTGGCATTGTGGCTGCCATGCTCAACAACCCCGCGCTGCTCATACTCGACGAACCGTTCAACTTTCTCGACCCTTCGAGCCAGCATATCCTGAAGAAAATACTCACCGACTACCATCAGCAAACAAACGCTACCATCTTGGTTTCCAGCCATAATCTGCAGCACACCATCGACATCTCCAACCAGATAGCACTTCTTGAGCATGGGCGCATTATCAAATATATGGAAAATGCCAACCACAGTGCCGAAGCTGAACTTGAAGCGTATTTCAACGTTTGATTTAATACACACTACCCCAAAATACTCCACGCCATGAGCGAGCAAATAGAAATTAAAGGTGCAAGGGTGAACAACCTGAAAAACATCAGTCTCTGCATTCCGCGAAACAAATTCATCGTTATCACGGGTGTGAGCGGTTCAGGCAAATCGTCGCTGGCCTTCGACACGCTGTATGCCGAAGGGCAGCGAAGGTATGTAGAGTCGCTCTCGTCGTATGCACGCCAGTTTCTCGGCCGCATGAACAAACCGGAGTGCGACTTCATTAAAGGTATGCCCCCCGCCATAGCCATCGAGCAGAAAACCATTGCACGCAACCCACGCTCAACCGTGGGCACCTCAACCGAAATTTACGAATACCTGAGGCCGCTCTATGCACGCATAGGAAGAACCTTTTCGCCCGTTTCGGGGGCCGAGGTGAAAAAGCATACTACCGACGACATTCTGGCATGCATCCAGCAATATGGCAATGGAACAAAATTTCTTATTCTTGCACCCCTGCAGGTTCCGCAAGGGCGAACCCTGCGCCGACAGCTCGAAATGGAAATACAGCAGGGATATGTGCGTCTGTGGTTTCGCAACAACTTCGTGCGCATTGAAGACTTTCTTGCCGAAGAACAGGATGAAAACAGCAAAGAACAAATCTGGCTGCTCATAGACCGTCTCTCGGTCGATAACTCAAAAGATGGCATCTCGCGCATCTTAGACTCTGCAGAAACTGCCATGTATGAGGGCGACGGGGCATGCAGGCTCGTCTTCCTTCCATCAAACATCAGTTACGACTTCTCTAACCGTTTCGAAGCCGACGGCATGAAGTTTGAAGAACCATCAGACAACCTCTTCGCATTCAATTCGCCGCTTGGAGCATGCCCCGAATGCGAAGGCTTTGGAAGCATTATCGGCATAGATGAGAAACTGGTGATTCCCAATTCGTCGCTCAGCGTTTACGATGGTTGCGTGCAATGCTGGCACGGCGACAAAATGGGCATGTGGCTCACAGAATTCTGCCGAAGGGCTGCACACGACAACTTCCCCATCTTTAAACCCTATTTCGAACTCACACGAGAAGAGAAAGACATGCTCTGGCACGGTCTTCCTTCGGAACGAAACAAAGACATTCACGAACAGGTGAGCATTGATGCCTTCTTTCAAATGCTCAAAGAAAACCAATATAAAATTCAGTATAGGGTGATGCTGAGCCGCTATCGCGGCAAAACAGTGTGCCCAGTGTGCCATGGCACAAGACTGAAAAAAGAGTCTACATGGGTGAAGATTCAGGGCATGAGCATCTGCGACCTGGTGGAAATGCCCATCGTGAACCTGAAACAATGGTTCGATAAACTGCAACTCACAGAAAACGAACAGCAGATTGCCAAGCGGTTGCTCATTGAAATCAACAATCGACTGCAGTTCCTGCTCGATGTGGGACTGGGCTATCTTACCCTCAACAGACCGTCGAACACACTTTCCGGCGGCGAAAGCCAGCGCATCAACCTCACCACGTCGCTGGGCTCGTCGCTCGTGGGTTCGCTCTATATCCTCGACGAACCGTCGATAGGGCTGCACAGCCGCGATACCAACCGACTCATTCATGTGCTCCGGCAGTTGCAGCAGCTGGGCAATACGGTGATTGTGGTAGAACATGACGAAGAGATTATGCGCGCCGCCGACTATCTGATTGATATGGGACCAAAAGCCGGACGACTCGGCGGAGAAGTGGTGTTCGAGGGAAACATTCGTGATATAGAGGGTGACGGGAAACCACAAGAGAACAGCAGCCAAGAGCTTTCGCGGCGCTATCCCGATTCCTATACCATAAAATACCTCACCGGCTGCGAACAAATCGACACGCCACAGTCGCGCCGACCATGGAGCTTGAGCGTCAAGCTATGCGGATGCCGCATGAACAACCTCAAGGGAATTGATGTTTCGTTTCCGCTCAACGTGCTTACGGTGGTAACGGGCGTTTCCGGTTCGGGCAAATCGTCGCTGGTGAAGGGTATACTCTACCCTGCTTTGAAACGCCATCTCGACGAGGTGGCAGATGCACCCGGCGAATACACTAAAATGGAAGGCGACTGGCAGCAACTGACCCATGTGGAGTTTGTTGACCAAAACCCCATTGGCAAGAGCACACGCTCAAACCCAGCCACTTATGTGAAGGCCTACGATGCCGTCAGACAACTCTTTGCCGAACAAACACTCTCCAAGCAAATGGGGTTCTCGGCACAACACTTCTCTTTCAACGCCGATGGTGGCAGGTGTGAAGAGTGCAAGGGAGCCGGCTATATCACCGTGGAAATGCAGTTCATGGCCGACTTGGTGCTGCAGTGCGAGGCATGTCACGGAAAGCGCTTCAAAAGCGATGTGCTCGACGTGAAATTCTGCGGGAAGAATATCGACGACATTCTCAACATGACGGTTTCTGAGGCATTGGAATTCTTTACGGCCAACCAGAAGGAATCACCGCAGTTGTGCAAGCAAATCATCAGCCGCCTGCAACCTCTCGAAGACGTTGGCCTTGGCTATGTGAAAATGGGGCAAAACTCATCTACCCTGTCGGGGGGAGAGAACCAACGCGTGAAACTAGCCTATTTCATCGGACAAGAGCGACAAGACCCCACCCTCTTTATCTTCGATGAACCCACCACCGGACTTCACTTCCACGATGTGCGCCGATTGCTCAAAACCTTCGATGCACTCATCAGCCGCGGCCACTCCATCATTGTTATTGAACATAATCTCGATGTCATCAAATGTGCCGATTATGTGATCGACCTGGGACCCGACGGCGGCAACAGAGGCGGCGAAGTGGTTGCATGTGGAACACCGGAGCAAATTGCCCAGTGCAAGAAAAGCCTTACAGGGAAATTTCTTTCTAACATGCTTGGAAAATGAAGAGTGAACTTTCAATACTTATACCTAATTATAATAATAGGTGTGTTGAATTGGTAACAAAACTGCACCAGATGGCCATGCATATGGCTGGTTTGCAGTTTGAAATTATTGTTGCCGACGATGGTTCCACCCTGCCGGAAACACTGGCTGTAAACCGCAACATAAACGCTTTGCCCAATGCAAGGTTGATAGAACGCAGGCAGAACGTAGGCCGTGCAGCCATCAGAAACTTTCTGGCTGCTCAGGCACGGTTCTGCTGGCTGCTGTTTATAGACAGTGGCATGAGTGTAGAGAGCGAAACATTTCTCAACAGCTATCTCCATACCGATGCCGATGTGGTGTATGGCGGCTACTCTGTTGTGGGAGATGCCGCTAAGCTGGCAGGCAACCTGCGATACTGCTACGAAACAAAATCACTGCCCCATCATACGCTCGCCCGAAGAATGGCGGCTCCATACCAAAACTTCCACACATCAAACTTCCTCATCAGTCGTAGGCTCATGCTCGCTCTGCCTTTCGACGAGCGTTTCAGAAACTACGGATATGAAGACGTGTTCTTCGGCAAGCAGCTCAAAGAAGCGGGCGTGACCATCACCCACATCTACAACCCTATAAGATTCAGCGAGTTTGAAAGCAATGCCAGCTTTGTTGCCAAAACCGAAGAAAGCCTGCAAACACTTGCCCGCTTCAAACAAGAACTCACGGGGTTTTCGCGCCTGCTCGTCATTGCCGAAAAGCTCAACCATTGGCATGTGGCATGGCTCGTTAGCTTTGTTTTTAAACACAACAAAAAAAGATGGCGCTGCAAACTTTGCAGCAACCATCCTTCGCTGTTGTTGTTCAACCTCTATAAAACAGGCTATCTACTCCAGGTCTGTAACCTCTGAGGGGGTTGCTCTTTTCAGCACATCAAGCAGAAAATCTTTTCCGGCCACAATACCATAGGAGCGCAACACCTGTTCAACCGTTTTTCGGGCAAGCTCGGGGTGGTTGTTCTCTTCACTCAAATGGCAAAGCCAAACATGGCGCAGCTGACTTGTGGCATTTTCGGCAAGAGCAACACCGCAGCTGTGGTTAGAAAGATGACCCGTGGGGCCGCAAATGCGTTCTTTCAGGTGTGCCGGATAGGGACCTGCCATCAGCATCTCTTCGTCGTAGTTGGCCTCTATCACCAGGTAATTAGCACTGGCAATAAAGGGCTTCATCTCGTCTGTTATATGCCCAACATCGGTCATCAGGCAAAACACCACGTTGTTCACCTTTATCTGATACCCCACATTGTCGAAACTGTCGTGAGGAACATCAAAAGCCGTCACCTCAAAGCAGCCAATCTGAATGGTTTCACCTTTCTCAATGATTTTTGTGCGCTCCGGAGCAATCTTATGGCGAACACAATAGTTGCGGTTGATGCCCACATGCACCTGGCGAGTGGTGTAAACAGGAAGCGAGTAGTCGCGACTGACCGTGCCCACCGATTTCACATGATCGGCATGGTCGTGCGTGACAAGTATGCTCTTGATTTTCGCCAACGAAAACCCATATTCGCGGAAACGCTTCTTCAGGGTGCGCGTTCCCACTCCAATGTCTATGAGCAATCCCTCGGTTTCAGTCATCAGCAGATAGCAGTTACCGCTGCTTCCACTGCCAAAAGATATAAACTTTAGCATCGTTGTTCTTATTTTAGCGCAAAGTTACGAAAAAAAATGCAACAATATACTTATTGCAATCAACTTTTTTGTACCTTTGTAAAATAATTATATCTATAAAAATATGTTTACTATCAAATGGCATGCCCAGTTGCTTTCTTTGCTGGCTTTCTCCATGATTGCTTGTGGCGGTGCAGCACCGCAGCAAGAGGCTGAAGCCGAAGAAGACCTTCAGTCTTTTCTTTCCACCTATTTCAATTGGCAATTTGTTGATGCCGAAAAGTGGGTAACTCCCTCTTCACGCCCACTGCTTGCTTTCGCCGCTTCGCAGATTACCGAAAACGATCTTCAACTGCTGCGCTCGAAAGAAACCCCAGTGGAAACCAACATCGAGCGCCTCACCATTTCAGCCGATACCCTGGCCGAGGCGGTGGTTTGCGTGAGAAACGCTATGGTTATGAAAGCCATTGGCACACCATGTCAGCTCGTGCCTGAACAGACGTATTACCTGAGAATAACAAAAACACCACAGTCAACTCATTGGCTCGTCGACTTATCAACATTGAAACCATGCCCATCGTCCACATCACATCGATAGAAGACCCGCGCGTAGCAGTCTTTCACTCACTCACCGAACAGCAACTGCGCAACCGCCTGCATCCCGAACAGGCGCTGTTCATTGCAGAAAGTCCAAAGGTTATCAATGTGGCACTGGCAGCCGGCTATCAGCCCCTTTCGCTGCTGTGTGAAGAGAAACACATTCAGGGCGATGCGCGGTCTATTATAGAGCGCTTTCCCGCCATGCCCGTATACACCGGAAACCGGCAAATTCTTACATCTATAACCGGCTACACCCTCACCCGCGGTGTTCTTTGTGCCATGCACAGGCCAGAACCCATCCCCCTCAACCAAGTCTGCAACAATGCACACCGACTGGTTGTTATTCAGGGAGTTACCGACACCACAAACATTGGAGCTATCTTTCGTTCTGCAGCTGCGCTTGGCATAGATGGGGTGTTGCTCACCCCCGACAGCTGCGACCCTCTGAACCGGCGCTCCATTCGTGTTTCCATGGGCTCTGTGTTTCTTGTTCCATGGACATGGGTGAACAATCCCATCGACGAACTTCACCAACACCAGTTCGTTACGGCTGCTATGGCATTAACCAACCAGTCGCGACCTCTTGACGACCCGCTGTTTAAAACTCTTCCAAGGCTCGCCCTCATCATGGGAACAGAAGGCGACGGACTACCCCACTCCACCATCAGCGCCGCTGACTATGTGATACGCATACCCATGCACCACAAGGTAGACTCGCTAAATGTGGCAGCAGCAACCGCCGTTGCCTGCTGGGAGTTGCGATTTCTGCCTGATTCTTTTTGAGATTCGAAAAAAAATTGTAACTTTGCCAGCTATTAAAAAACATCATTAACCCATTAATAAATTAAACAACATGACAATCAACGAATTTAACTTTGCCGGCAAAAAGGCAATCGTGCGCGTAGACTTTAACGTGCCCCTCGATGAAAATGGTAAAATCACTGACGACACCCGCATCCGCGGTGCACTGCCCACACTGAAAAAGGTGCTTGCCGATGGCGGTGCCCTCATCATCATGAGCCACATGGGCAAACCCAAAGGCAAGGTGAACCCCAAGCTCTCTCTCGGACAGATTAAAGATGCCGTTGCAGCAGCACTCAATGCTCCCGTAACCTTCGCCCCCGACTGTGCAAAGGCTCAGGATGCTGCCGCTGCCTTGAAGATGGGCGAAGTGCTCCTGCTCGAAAACCTGCGCTTCTATCCCGAAGAAGAAGGCAAACCCGTGGGCGTTGAAAAGGGTACTCCCGAATACGACGAGGCCAAGAAAGCCATGAAAGCCAGCCAGAAGGAATTTGCCAAAACACTGGCTTCCTATGCCGATGCCTATGTGATGGATGCCTTCGGAACTGCACACCGCAAGCATGCTTCAACCGCTGTTATCGCCGATTACTTCGATGCCGATCACAAGATGCTCGGACTGCTCATGGAGAAAGAGGTAACGGCCGTAGACAACATCCTTTCAAACATCAAGCGCCCCTTCACAGCCATCATGGGTGGTTCGAAAGTGTCTACCAAGATTGGAATCATCGAAAACCTGCTGGGCAAGGTTGACAACCTCATTCTCTGCGGCGGCATGACCTACACCTTCGCAAAGGCTCAGGGCGGCGAGATTGGCAATTCGATCGTTGAAATGGATAAACTCGACGTTGCCCTCGACGTAATAAAGAAAGCCAAGGAAAATGGTGTGAACCTGGTGCTCGGAACCGACTGCATCGCTGCCGACAAGTTTGCCAACGACGCCAACACACAGGTGTGCCCCGCCAATGCCATTCCCGAAGGTTGGGAAGGATTGGATGCAGGCCCCGAAACCCGCAAGGCTTTTGCCGCTGCCATCGAAAACGCCAAAACAATTCTGTGGAACGGTCCTGCCGGTGTGTTTGAGTTCGACAACTTCATCGGCGGCTCAAAAGCTATTGCCGATGCCATTGCCAAAGCAACAGCCAATGGTGCATTCTCACTCATCGGAGGTGGCGACTCAGTGGCTTGTATCAACAAATTCGGCATGGCCGACCAAGTGAGCTATATCTCCACAGGCGGCGGTGCACTGCTCGAAGCCATCGAAGGCAAGGTGCTCCCCGGTGTTGCTGCTATTAAAGGTGAGTAATAATGGATTGGCTCATTAATCTGTTCACAAATCAGGAGTCGGTTGCGCACATCGCACTGCTCTATGCCATAGTCATTGCCGTGGGCGTTCTGCTCGGCAAGATTAAGGTGATGGGCATTTCGCTGGGCGTAACCTTCGTCCTTTTTGCAGGAATCGTGGCGGGGCATGTGGGATTCACAGGCCCCACCCCCATTCTAACGTTCATACAAGACTTCGGCCTCATTCTCTTCGTGTTTTGCATTGGTCTGCAAGTGGGACCGGGCTTCTTCGAAAGCTTCAGAAAAGGAGGCGTCACACTCAACCTGCTCTCAACAAGTGCCATCTTGCTGAACATTGCCGTTATGTTCGCTTGCTACTTCCTGTTCTTCGACACCACCGACCCGTTCAACCTGCCCATGATGGTGGGAACGCTCTACGGTGCCGTAACCAACACACCCGGTCTTGGTGCTGCCAACGAAGCCCTCACCTCTGTGTTCCAGAATGGCAACGTGCCGCAGATTGCTTCGGGTTACGCATGTGCATATCCGCTCGGCGTTGTGGGCATCATTGGTGCCACCATTGCCATACGCTACATCTGCGGCGTAGACCTGGATGCAGAAGAAGAACAGCTCAGCGAAGCTGAAGCCGAAAACCCTCATGCAAAACCCTATCAGCTGCACCTGCGCGTAACCAACAAGTTCATCACCGGGCGCACGCTCATGCAAATTTCAGAATTCCTCAGCCGCGACATCGTTTGCACACGCATTCTTCATGAAGGCAACATTCTCATTCCCAACAGAGATACAACACTCAGTCTCGACGACGAAATGCTCATTGTTTGTGCCGAAGCTGATGCCGAAGCCATTCAAGCTTTCATCGGTCCGAAACTCGAAACGGGATGGACAGTTGAAGACAACAAGCAACCGATGATTTCGAAGCGCATTGTTGTTACTAACCCCAAGATGAACGGAAAAACACTGGGAAAGATGCATTTCTCAAGTGTATATGGGGTGAACGTGACGCGCATTACCCGCCAAGGCATCGACCTCTTTGCAAGCCGTAACCACCACTTCCATGTGGGCGACAAGATTATGGTTGTTGGTCCGGAAGACAACGTAAACCGTGTTGCCGACCTGATGGGCAACTCTGTGAAGCGCCTTGATGCTCCCAACATTGCCACCATCTTCATCGGCATCATTGTGGGTATACTCTTCGGCAGTCTGCCCATAGCTATTCCGGGCATGCCCGTTCCCCTGAAGCTGGGTATTGCCGGCGGTCCGCTCATCATTGCCATTCTCATTGGCAGGTTTGGCTATCGTATGAAACTTGTCACATACACCACCACATCTGCCAACATGATGCTGCGCGAAATTGGTCTGGTGTTGTTCTTGGCGAGCGTGGGCATCAAGGCAGGTGCCGGATTCTGGGAAACAGTGGTTGCCGGCGACGGCCTGAAATATGTGGCCACCGGTTTCCTCATCACCATCATTCCCATCCTCATCGTGGGAACCATCGCACGCATGCGTTTCAAGTTCAACTATTTCACCATCATGGGTATGCTTGCCGGAACCTATACCGACCCGCCCGCACTGGCCTATGCCAATGCATCGTGCTCGAAAGAGGCCCCGGCCATCGGTTACTCCACCGTATACCCCCTGAGCATGTTCCTGCGCATCTTTACTGCACAGCTTATAGTGCTCTTCTGCTGCGGATAATAAACACCTCTGCTGCAGATAAGAAACACTTGCATGCTCGCCCTTGGGCAGAACAGAAGTTTCTTTGTATGTGAATGAAGCCCCCCTTTTGGGGGGGCATTTTTTTGCTCACAACTCACAGAATTCACACTTTGTGAGAACCCCGTTACTATGTCAAAAAAGCTGTTAGTATGTTACTATGTCAAAAAAAAATGTTGGTATGTCTGAAAACGGGGTTATTCGCTCTGTTCGTCGATGCCTATGGTGAGCTGTTTCAGGTCGTAGAACGATCCGTTGTAGATATTGAAGTCTACATAGCCCTTGATGCCTGGCAGTCGTCCGGCATCGGTGTGCTGCCAGAATTTCCATTGCCCTTTGTATTTCACCTTGTCAACATAGTAATGTGCAATCCAATAGGGATAGTCGTCGAAGACGGGAGCGTTCAAGTATAGCTCCTTAAATTTGAAATAGGTGTATATGATGGGTTTCACATGGTATTTGTCTTCCACGATGTGCAGCCATGTGAGCACGTCGCGTTGGAAATCTTCTGTGGGTTGGTTTGCGGGTTTGTGTTCGATGTCGAGCACCGGTGGCAGGTCGCCCTCTTCCAGTGGCACATTGTTCAGGAAGTGGTAGGCCTGTGCCCTGGCCGTCGATTTGTTGCTCCAGAAGTGGTATGCCCCGCGCACGAATCCGTGTTCGCGAGCCTCGTAGAAGTTGCTCTTGAACCTATCGTCGAGTCGCGACGCCCCTTCGGTCGACTTGATGATGACGAACCTGAGCGGGCATCCGTCAATCTGTGCCTGTCGCAGTTCGTCCCAGTCTATTTTTCCCTGATAGTGTGAAATGTCTATGCCATGAATTTCGTAGCCCTCGGGGTAGTTGGCATCGCCATAGAGTGCCCTCCAGCGGAACCCCGTCGGTCCCACGAAGAAATAATAGAAAACCCAGCAGTAAACAGCCATCATTCCCATTCCTCCCATCCACCAAGCCCATTTTGGGTATCGTGCCCAAAAGTTTTGTTTGCGTTTGTTTCGCTTGTTGGCGGTATGTTTTTTGTTCATGATGCCTGCTTACTGCTGGGGTTGTTGTCAATAGTTAGTTGCCTCGGCGATTACTGCTGTTCGAGCGCCAGTGTGCATGTTGTGCGGTCGCACACTTCCGATGGTCCCCAATACTGGATAGGTCCGGGGTAAACGAAGCATGTTTCCTTGGCCCACTGTTCGCGTTTTGCGGCAAAAGCCTTGAAGGGTTTTCCGTCAAGTTCAACCAGTGCCTTGCGAATAACGGGTTTCATTTCTCCGTTTCGGCGTTCCATGTTCATCATCATGGTGATGGGCACACCGCCGGCCTTCCACTCGTCGGTGGGTGCAGTGGTGTTCTTCACGATGGCCATGTAGCCTGTTTTGCCGTTGGCAATGAGCTGTGCGGCGCTCACGCCCAGAGCATAGCAATAGTCGGCATCGAAGTTAGAGGGAGCGGCGCAGCGCCCCTCGTAGCCGAAGAAGTGGTGCAGAGCCGAGAACTTGCCGGTGTATTTTCCTTCCTTCTTCCATTCAGCCAGTTTTGCTTCCACCATTTCAGAGAGCAGTTTCTCTGTTTCGATGAGTGAAACCTGCACGTTTCCGTGTGGGTCGCGGTCGAGCGAGAGCTGGCGTGCCACACCCTCGGGCAGTGTTTCGAAGGTAGCGCGGTTGGCCTCGCTGAGGTGTGCCATAATGTATTCGCGCTGAGCCTGCTTGTCGAGGTCTTTGTATTCGGCTCCGTGCTTGGCAAGCAGGTCGTTGAGTTCCTGAATGAGTCGGCCGATGGCAGGAATGAACTCGATGAGTCCTTCGGGAATGAGCACTGTGCCGAAGTTCCATCCCTTCGAGGCGCGGTAGCACACGGTTTCGCAAATCTGCTCAACGATGTCGTTCAGCGAAAGGTCTTTTGCTTCCACCTCTTCGCTCACGATGCAGATGTTGGGCTGTGTTTGCAGTGCGCACTCCAGTGCAATGTGGCTTGCCGAGCGACCCATCAGCTTGATGAAGTGCCAGTATTTGCGTGCCGAGTTGCAGTCGCGTTCGATGTTTCCGATGAGTTCGGCATAGGTTTTGGTAGCCGTGTCGAAGCCGAAGGAAGTTTCAATCTGGTCGTTCTTCAGGTCGCCGTCGATGGTCTTGGGGCATCCGATCACCTGCACGCCATAGTTATGGGCAGCATAGTATTCAGCCAGCACGCAGGCGTTGGTGTTCGAGTCGTCGCCGCCGATAATCACCACTGCCTTGATGTCGAGCTCGCGGATGATCTCCAGTCCTTTTTCAAACTGTTCTTCCTTTTCCAGCTTGGTTCTGCCTGACCCAATCATGTCGAAGCCGCCTGTGTTGCGATACTCGTCAACGAGATCGGCGGTTAGTTCTTTGTAGTTGTGGTCAACCAGTCCGCCGGGTCCCATCAAGAATCCGTATACACGGTTCTCGGGGTTTAGTTTCTTCACGGCGTCGAAGAGTCCGCAAATCACGTTGTGTCCGCCGGGAGCCTGTCCGCCACTCAGAATGATGCCCACGTTCATTTTTCCGGTGTTGGCCTCTTCACCGGGCACAAACTCAATGAGTGGCATTCCATAGGTGTTGGGGAACTTGGCTTTGATTTCGGCCTGGTCGCCCACGCTTTGTGTGGGTTCACCTTCTTTCACTTTCACTGCACCCTGCAGCCCTTTAGGAAGCTTGGGCTGGTAGGCAGCTCTTTGTTTTTGTAAAACGCTTGTTTCCATTCTTTGTTAATATATAAATTAGGTGTTGATAAAATTTCTCTTTGCTGATATATAAAACAGGTGTTGATTAAATTTCCTGCAAATTTACTCTTTTTTTGTGAGATATGGAAAGAAAAACGAAAAGATTTGGCCATTTAGGAAAATTTTCCATTCAAACGCTTGTTTTTTTCAGATTCTTTTCCTATCTTTGGCAACCAAACAATTTATTCAACTTATGACAAACAAACGAGTTTTAAAGCGCACCATCAACTGCGCCTGCGGTGACTTGTTCGCAGAGTGTGTGGCCGCAGCCTGTTTCACCCAAAAGCACGATTTAGCCGACGTTGATGCCCTTTTAACCTGCATCATTCGAATCAACAACGATTTTGTGCGTCGCATCTCTCACCCCGAGCCCGGCATACGGCCTCGCGTTTTCTACAACCAACTTATAGCCGACTTCAGCAAGCAGGCACTTGAGCTTGAAGACCAGATTCGCAGCATCTGCTGAAGCTATTTATCCAAACTATTTGCATGTTTAAATATTATTTCGTACTTTTGCGGCTATTACGATGAAGTTTTCATCTTACACAAGATTTATTCATCAAACCAACGAAATACTGTTATGAGGAAAATATGTAAATGGATTTTGTACAGGCACCTGGGGTGGTCGAAACATGTTCTTGTCGACCACCCTTCAAAGTATATCGTCTGTCTGGCTCCCCACACCAGCAACTGGGATTTTCTGATTGGTCAGCTCTATATGCGGGCCGAGGGTATGCGTGTGAACTTTCTGATGAAGAAAGAATGGTTTTTCTGGCCGCTGGGTCTGCTGTTTCGCAGAATGGGCGGCATTCCCGTGTGGCGCAGCAAACACACCAGCATGACCGACCAGCTGGCCGAGCAGGCACGCCGGGAAGAAAGCTTTTGCCTGTGCATCACCCCCGAGGGAACACGCTCGCTCAACCCCGACTGGAAGAAAGGCTTCTATTTCATTGCTCAGAAGGCACAGATTCCCGTGCTGCTCTATGGGCTCGACTATGAGCGCAAACTCATCGAGTGCACCAAGAGTCTGGTGCCCACCGGACAGCTTGAAGAAGAGATGCACGCCATCAAGCAATATTTCAAACACTACAAAGGGAAACATCCCGAACTGTTCACTATTGGGGAGGAATGAATCAATGAAAACCGCTTCAACACCGAAGGTCTGGCTTTTGCTTGCCACGGCCTTTTTCTTTGCATCCCATGCACGGGCGCAACAGACTCAATGGGGAAAAACAGAATATAAGGGACAGCCGTGGGTGGAGAACGTTTCGCAACCCAACGAAGTCACACACGGGCTGGCCAACCGCCACCTCTCGCTCTGGGCCAGCCACGGCCGCTACTTCGACCAGCAGAAAGGCCGGTGGAAGTGGCAGCGCCCCAACCTGTTCGGCACCACCGAAGACCTGTTCACCCCCACCATTGTGGTGCCCTACCTGATTCCCATGCTCGAAAATGCAGGTGCCAACGTGTTCACTCCACGCGAACGCGACTGGCAAACCGAAGAGGTAGTGGTTGACAACGACGACCGCGCTGCTGTCTCTTACAGTGAAACCCAAGGCCGCTATCCCTGGGTGAACACCGGGATGCGCGGGTTTGCTATGCCCCGCGGTGTGCTCACCGACGGGCAGAACCCCTTTGCCATGGGCACGGCACGCATGCTGCTCACCACTTCCAAGCGCAAGCACCTGGCCATGGCCTCCTATCAGCCACACATCAAAGAAAAAGGGCGCTATGCCGTGTATGTGAGCTACCAAACCGTTGAGGGCAGCATTCCCGATGCACACTACACCGTTTACCACCAGGGGCAGGCCACTCACTTTCGTGTGAACCAGCAGATGGGCAGCGGCACATGGGTATACCTTGGCACCTTCAACTTCGATGCCGGCTTTAACGAACAGAACCGTGTGGTGGTGAGCAACGAGAGCCGCCACGACGGGTTCGTAACCACCGATGCCGTGCGCTTTGGCGGCGGCATGGGCAATATAGAACGGGGGGGCGAAGTGAGCCAGCTGCCCCGAACCCTCGAGGGGGCTCGCTACTATGCGCAATGGGCCGGTGCCCCCTACAGCGTTTACAGCTCGAAGCAGGGAACCGACGACTATAAAGACGACATCAACGTGCGCTCGTTCATGACAAACTGGCTGGCGGGCGGCTCGGTGTTCGTTCCAACCCTGCAGGGCAAGAAGGTGCCCATAGAACTCTCGCTGGCCGTGCACAGCGATGCCGGCTTCGACCGCCAGGGTACAAACTTGGTGGGGTCGCTCGCCATCTGCACCACCGACTTCCACGACGGGCGGCTCAACTCGGGAGCATCCAGGCAGATGTCGGCACGCTTTGCAGATGCTTTGCTCAATGGTGTAACACAAGACCTCACAGCCACTTACGGCAAATGGGCTCGACGCTATTTGTGGGACCGCAACTATTCCGAAACGCGATGCCCCGAAATGCCGTCGGCTATTCTTGAAACACTCTCTCACCAGAACTTCCCCGACATGATACTTGCCCAAGACCCCAACTTCCGGTTCACCCTGGCACGCTCTGTCTATAAAACCATGCTGCGCTTTGTGGCTTCGGCCCATGGCACCAAGGCGGTGGTGCAACCCCTGGCCCCGGTGCAGCTGCGTGTGGAGCTAAACGCCAAGGGCAAGGCAAAGCTCACCTGGCGCGGCACGGCCGATGCCCTGGAGCCTTCGGCATCGCCAACGGCCTACATTGTGTATGTGGCACGCGCCAACGGCGACTTCGACAACGGCACACTGGTATCGAAAAACCAGTTCTCGCTCAAACTGGAGAAAGGAGTGCCCTACCACTTCCGCGTGGCGGCGGTGAACAATGGGGGGCGGAGCTTCCCTTCTGAAACGGTGTCGGCGGTATTCCAGAACCGCCATGCACCAACCGTGGTGGTGGTGAACGGCTTCCAGCGCCTTTCGGCTCCGGCCGTGCGCAACACACCACTCGAACAGGGTTTCGACTTTGACCAAGACCCTGGGGTGAGCGACGGGCTCACGGCTGGATGGGCAGGAAGGCAAACCTGCTTCGACACAAGCAAGATGGGCGTGGAGGGCGAAGGCGGACTGGGCTTCGGGGGCAACGAGCTGGCCGGACAGTTTGTGATGGGCAACAACTTCGACAACATACAAGCGCATGCCGATGCCATTGCCAGTGCGGGCAAATACAACGTGGTGAGTTGTTCGAAGGATGTGGTTGAAAAGGGGCGTATCAACCTCGCCGATTACCACTGCGTAGACCTTATTCTGGGACTCGAGAAATTCGACATTCACCACCTGCGCCCCTATAAAACTTTCTCGCCTGCCATGCAGCAACAGTTGCGGGCCTATGCTGCCGGCGGCGGCTCTCTGCTGGTGAGCGGCTCCTACATTGGCAGCGACATGGTGCAGCCTTCAGAGCAGCAGTTTCTTGGCAGCGTGCTGAAGGTGAGGTTCGGGGGCAGCGAACGGCTGCTGCCGGCCGAAACCGTGAGCGGCATGGGCATGCAGTGTGCCATCTGGCGAACGCTCAACCAGCATCACTATGCCTGCACCGCCCCCGAGGTG
Organism: uncultured Prevotellaceae bacterium; assembly: GCA_902767045.1. Lineage (GTDB taxonomy): Bacteria > Bacteroidota > Bacteroidia > Bacteroidales > Bacteroidaceae > Prevotella. The sequence goes on from CACXFT010000104.1 coordinate 106,790, forward strand.
CTGCAGCCCGTTTCATCGGCCTTCTGCGCCATGCAGTATGCCGATGCACAGAGTGCTGCCGTGGCCTACAACGGGGCCGACTATAAAGCCTTCACCATGGGGTTCCCCTTAGAGTGCATTAAAAACGGCAGCCAGCGCAACGCAGTGATGAGGGGGGCACTGGGGTTTTTGCTCAAGTAGAAAGCTATAGAAACTATAGAAACTATAGAAGCTATAGAAACTATAAACTATAAACTATATAAACGGCTATGTATAAAATTCAAGCGAACGCTTCGGGCACACGAAGCATAGAGGTGAGCGAAGAGCACCTTGAAACACTCGAGCACTATGCACTGCTCAAAGACCTGGTAGACAGCAACGGATTCATAGACGAAGCCGTGCTCGACAAACTGAAACTAAACGTGCGCTCGCTGCTCGAATCGGAACAGGGCAACAACAAGGCTCTGCTCGACCTTTGTCTCGATGTGGTGTATAACAACAACATGAAGGCGTTCGGACTTCACCAACTGGTTTTGCTCTACATAGAATGGAAGGAGAAAAAAGACTGCAACTGACCGACTTTCTGCCCACCACCAAAAAGGAGTGTGAACTTCGCGGATGGGACGAGCTCGACATCATTCTCTTTTCGGGCGATGCCTATGTAGACCACCCCTCGTTTGGCGCGGCCGTGATCGGGCGCACACTCGAAGCGGCGGGCTACCGCGTGGCCATTGTGCCCCAACCCGACTGGCACGGCGACTTCCGCGACTTCAGCAAGCTGGGGCGCCCGCGCCTGTTCTTTGGCATTGCACCGGGATGCATGGATTCGATGGTGAACAAATATACCGCTGCACGCCGACTGCGCAGCGAGGATGCCTACAGTCCGAACGGACGGCACGACTGCCGGCCGGAATATCCCACCATCGTTTACACCCAAATTCTCAAACGGCTCTTCCCTGATGTGCCGGTGGTGCTGGGGGGCATAGAGGCCAGCATGAGAAGGCTCACACACTACGACTACTGGCAAGACTCGCTGCGCCGCTGCATACTGTGCGACAGCGGGGCCGACATACTCATCTACGGCATGGGCGAGAAACCCATCGCGCGCATCGCTGAAGAGCTGGAAAAGGGCCGCCACATCGCCACCATCAAAGAGATTCCGCAAACGGTGTATCTGGCCAGGAAACAAGACATCATGGGCGGCATCACGGCAGACGACATCGTGCTGCACAGTCATGCCGAATGCCTGCGCGACAAACGCAAGCAAGCCGACAACTTCCGCCACATCGAAGAAGAGTCGAACAAAATGCACGCCCAGCGCCTGCTGCAAGAGGTTGACGGCCGCTATGCCGTGGTGAACCCGCCCTACCCGCCCATGACCACCCAAGAGCTTGATGCCACGTTCGACCTGCCCTACACACGCCTGCCACACCCCAAATATAAAGGCAAGCGCATTCCGGCCTTCGACATGATCAAGTTTTCGGTGAACATTCACCGCGGATGCTTCGGCGGATGTGCCTTCTGCACCATCTCGGCCCATCAGGGGAAGTTCATCACCTGCCGGTCGAAAGAAAACATTCTACGCGAGGTGAAGAAAGTGATTGCCATGCCCGACTTCAAAGGCTACCTCTCAGACCTGGGCGGCCCCTCGGCCAACATGTATGGCATGCACGGCAACAACCCCAAGGCTTGCGAAAGGTGTAAGCGACCGTCGTGTGTGCACCCTAAAATCTGTGCAAACCTGAACACCGACCACTCCGGTCTGCTCGACATCTACCATGCCGTTGATGCGCTGCCGGGCATCAAGAAGAGCTTCATTGGCAGCGGTGTGCGCTACGACCTGCTGCTGCACCACTCCGCCGATGAAAAAACAAACCAGGCGGCACGACAATACACCCGCGAACTGATTTGCCACCATGTGAGCGGCCGGTTGAAGGTGGCTCCCGAACACACCAGCGACCATGTGCTCCAGTTCATGCGCAAACCCTCGTTCCGCCTGTTTGAAGAGTTCAAGCGCATCTTCGACCGCATCAACCGCGAAGAGAACCTGCACCAGCAAATCATTCCCTATTTTATATCATCCCACCCCGCATGCAGGGAAGAAGACATGGCAGAGCTGGCAGTACTCACCAAGCAGATGGACTTCCACCTGGAGCAGGTGCAAGACTTCACCCCCACGCCCATGACGGTGGCTACCGAGGCGTGGTATACGGGCTACGACCCCTATACGCTGCAACCCATCTTCTCGGCAAAGACACCGCGAGAGAAACAGGCACAGCGCCAGTTCTTCTTTTGGTATAAACCCGAAGAGCGCCAGGCCATTGAACGCGAACTCAGGCGTATCGGCAGGCCCGACCTGATACAACGGCTCTATGGAGCGAATCGGCGCTTCGCTAAATGAGGCACTGCGCTGCGCTAAATGATAAATGATAAATGATAAATGTGGGTATGGAGAAAGCCTCAAGCGCGTGGCTACACGAACCACCCCTTACCCCTCCTTTATGAAAGGAGGGGACTACGAGCTGGAGGCTTGCGCGTGCAATCAATCACTATTCACTAATCAAGGCTAATCAAAACTATTCACCAATCACTATAAACTATAAACTATAAACTATAAACAATAAACTATATAAGATGGAACTATTGAAAGCTTTAAACAAAAGAACGGCACCCAAGAGTGTGATGCCCGAAAAGATTATTCAGTTTGGAGAGGGCAACTTTTTGCGGGCCTTCGTAGACTGGATTGTGTGGAACATGAACCAGAGAACCAACTTCAACGGATCGGTGGTGGTGGTGCAGCCTATTGAACGGGGCATGGCCGACTGGCTGAACGGACAAGACTGCCTCTACCATGTGAACCTGCAGGGGCGGCAGCAGGGACAGCCGGTGAACACGCTCGAACGCATAGACGTGATTAGCCGCGCCTTGAATCCCTACACCCAAAACGATGCTTTCATGGCACTGGCCGAACAGCCGGAAATGAGGTTCGTGATCTCTAACACCACCGAGGCGGGCATCGCCTTCGACCCGGCCTGCAAACTCACCGACGCTCCTGCCACGAGCTATCCGGGCAAGCTGGTGCAGCTGCTCTACCGTCGGTTCAAAACCTTCCGGGGCGACCCAACGAAGGGACTCATCATCATGCCCTGCGAGCTGATATTCCTGAACGGGCACCGTCTGAAGGAGTGCATCTATCAATATATCGACCTGTGGCAGGCCGACCTGGGTGATGACTACGCTCCCTTCCGCGAGTGGTTCACACGCCACTGCTATGTGTGCGCAACGTTGGTAGACCGCATTGTGCCGGGATTCCCCCGCAACCAGATTGCTCAGATTCAGCAGCAGATTGGCTATCGCGACAACCTGGTTGTGCAGGCCGAGGTGTTCCACCTGTGGGTGATAGAACGGCCGGAGAACATGACGTGCGAAGAGCTGCAGCGCGAGTTCCCTGCCAACCGCGCCGGACTGCATGTGCTCATTGCCGAAAGCGAGAAACCCTATCACGAGCGCAAGGTTACATTGCTCAACGGGCCCCACACGGTGCTCTCGCCAGTGGCCTTCCTAAGCGGCGTGAACATCGTGCGCGATGCCTGCAACCATCCCGTGCTGAGTCGATACATACACAAGGTGCAGTTCGACGAACTGATGCAAACGCTCAACCTGCCGATGGACGAGCTGGAGAAGTTTGCCACCGATGTGCTGGAGCGCTTCAACAACCCCTATGTAGACCACCAGGTGACGAGCATCATGCTCAACTCGTTCCCCAAGTTCCAGGCGCGCGACCTGCCCGGCATTAAAACCTTCCTCGAGCGCAAGGGCCGGTTGCCCGAAGGCCTGGTGTTCGGCCTGGCTGCCATCATCACCTATTACAAGGGTGGCAAGCGCGACGACGGCACCGAGATCATCCCCAACGACGATGCACGCATCACCGAGCTGCTCGCCCGGCTGTGGGCCACGGCCGACACGCAGCAGGTTACAGACGGGGTGCTCTCGGCCGAGTTCATCTGGGGCGAAGACCTGCACGCCATTCCCGGTCTGGCAGAAATGCTCAAGCTGCACCTCGACTTGATTCAGGAAATGGGCATGCTCAAGGCTGTGGAGAGCATTCTTTAGGCGTTGCGCTGTGCTTCGCTAAATGATAAATGAGGCGCTACGCTAAATGATAAATGATTCAACTTTCGCAAGTGAATATTCTCTACATGGTTATGATGATGCCATAGGCATCAGATAGGGGTAGCCAGCCATTCTTATGGCTG
>CACXFT010000105.1 GCA_902767045.1 uncultured Prevotellaceae bacterium
CACCATGATGAGCAGCAAAATGGAGAACACCAGCATGATGGTTCGGGCAGTGGTTCCCAGGTATTTTCCGATGATTTCAGGCAGGTTGGCACCTCCGTTGCGTATGCTGAGCATGCCGCTCAGGTAGTCGTGAACGGCTCCTGCGAAGATACATCCGAGCACAATCCACAAGTAGGCCACGGGGCCGAACTTGGCTCCCATGATAGCACCAAATATAGGGCCGGTTCCTGCGATGTTGAGGAACTGAATCATGAATATCTTCCAGTTAGGCAACACGATGAAGTCCACGCCGTCGGCTTTCGCCACAGCGGGAGTAGGGCGGTTGTCCGGTCCGAACACGCGCTCCACAAAGTTTCCATAAACGATATAACCAACAACAAGAAGTGCCAGTGCAATTAAGAATGAAATCATTTTCTTATTAGAATTAAATAACTTTTTTGTATATAGTTTGCAAAAGTAAGCATTTTATTTGAAAAACAAAAACTATTGCCAACGTTTGTAATTAAATATTTTCAGCAGCCTTTTTGGGTTCGAACATCAGCAGGCAGCGGCAACATTCGGTGCCGTCGGTTCTCACGATGCTCACGGCCGAGTTGCCGTTGGCCGTTTCTTCGCGATAGAACGATAGTGAGTCGCCGGCGTGCGCCTCTGCTACATAAGCCACTTCCAGGCGTTTGAGACTGTGGGTGCGATACCAGTCGAGCGCCCACAGGTCGAGCACATGCTCGATGTATTTCACGCTGTTGATGTGCACGTTAATGTCTACATCGGTGTAATTGGTGCTGATGGTGCGCACAAGTTCTTTGTTGCTGCTCATCTTCACCCGTCCGCTCTTTGCTATGGGGCATGGTTTGTCGGCCACAATCCATTGGTTGATGGCCCCGTTGTCGATGTCGAAGATGTCGGTGGGCTGTCGGTTCTCCGTGTCAATCATCGCCCACACTGAGCGCCCATAGCCATACACCTTTCCGTTTTCGGCATCGGTAACGGCAAAGTTTCTGTTGGTGAAGAATCGCATGGCACTTTCCACCCATGTTTCCACATGGAATTTCGTATACATCTCAGGCATTTCGTTCATTTCGATGGCCAGACGTGAGAGCACCCATGTTCGTTTGATTGTTTGCAGGTAGTGCATGCCAAACCCGCGGTCGTTAGAGTGGAAGTCGGCCGCATTGAGCATGTGGTTTCCTAAGTGCCCCATGAAGAGCCGGCCCGAGAAGTCGCAATGAAAAGGTTCGGCAAGAAATTCGTATTTTCCTATTTTATTCATGATGATGATTAGTTTTTGCTACGCTCTTCGAGCAGTCGGCTCACTTCCTCGTCCATGCTTCTTGTAACGGCGATTCGTCCGCTTCTGGTGTATTGCAAGATGCAGTCGAATTCGTTGAGCCGGTCAGAGAGCCGTGCAATGTCAGCTGTGAGCCCTGCCAGCAACACGGTGCTGTAGGTGGGGTTCACCTCCATCATGCGTGCGTCGTTTTTTCTGATGGCACGCGACACCTCAGGTTCTTCCAGCAGTTTAGGCGTAGAGATTTTGAAGAGAGCCACTTCGTGAATGAAAAGCTGGTCGTCGGTGTAGTAGTCGGCCTTCACCACATCAATTTTCTTTTCAATCTGTCGTGTTATTTTAATGATTTGTTCTTCGTTGCTCCATGCTGTGATGGTATATTTGTGAATATCCTTGATGCTCGATGCCGACACGTTGAGACTTTCAATGTTCACCTGTCTGCGGGTGAAAACGGCCGTTATCTGGTTGAGTATACCGGCAATGTTCTCAGAGTATACCAGCAGCGTGTAAAGTTTCTTTTCTTGTTCCATTTTATATAAGTTTAGTTGTCGAGCATTGTCAGTTGCATTTCGTTGACGCTCTTGCCCGGTGGAGTCATGGGGAACACGTTGTCTTCTTCTTTGATGGCACATTCAAGCAGGTAAGGACCTTCCGTGTTGAGCATGCGTTCAACCTTTTCGGCAAGTTCTTCCCTTGTGAGAACCACATCGTAAGCGATGCCGTATGCCTGTGCAATAAGTTTGTATTGCGGGTTCACCATTTTGGTAAACGAGCGTCGGCCGTCCCAAAACATGTCTTGCCATTGGCGCACGTTGCCCAAGTAGTTGTTGTTGAGCAGAATCATTTTCACCGGAGCCTGCTGTTCCATGATGGTGCCCAGTTCCTGTATGCACATCTGGAACCCGCCGTCGCCGCAAAACATGCAGATGGTGCGGTCGGGAGCTCCGAAGGTGGCTCCAATGGCGGCAGGCAGTCCGAATCCCATGGTGCCCAGTCCGCCGCTGGTAACGATGCTGCGCTTGCGGTTGTAGTGGAAATAGCGCGAAGCAAACATCTGGTTCTGCCCCACGTCGGTCACGAGCACAGCCTCGCCGCCCGTAGCCTCGGCCACGGCATTCACCACCTCGCCCATGAGCAGTGGCCCGTCGGTAGGATGGATGGCAGGGTTAATAACCTGCTCCAATTCCATTTGCGCGTATTCGTTGAACGAATCTATCCATTGGCGGTGGTTAGCTTTGTTGAGCAGTCGGGTGATGGCCGGCATGGTTACTTTGCAGTCGCCGATAACTGCCACATCAGTTTTGATGCATTTGTCTATTTCAGAGCGGTCGATGTCGAGGTGTATGATTCGAGCCTGTTGTGCATAGGTTGAGGGCAGTCCTGTGACACGGTCGCTGAATCTCATGCCTATGGCAATGATTACATCTGCCTCTTGCGTTTTCATGTTCACGGCATACTGCCCGTGCATGCCCAGCATGCCTTTGTTCAGGCGGTGCCGCGACGAAAGGGCCGAGAGTCCCAGCAACGTTCTGCCCACGGGTATGTCGGCCCGTTCAATCATTTCAATCAGTTCGTTGTGAGCATTGCCCAGTTCCACCCCTTGTCCCACCAGGGCGAGCGGTCGTTTGGCTTCGTTGATGAGTCGGGCAGCTTCGGCAATGGCCTCGGGCGAAGGGTCGGGGTAGGGCACATAGCTTCTCACGCTGGTCACTCTCTGTTCTTGCCATTCGCAAGTGTGCGTTTGCGCATTCTTGGGGAAGTCGAGCACCACAGGCCCCGGCCTGCCGCTTCGGGCAATGTAGAAAGCTCGGCTCACCGCCCACGCAATGTCTTCGGGTCGCCTTATTTGGTAGCTCCATTTCGAAATGGGTTGTGCCACGCCCACCAGGTCAACCTCTTGAAAGGCATCCGTTCCGAGCGCCGCCGTGCTCACCTGTCCGCAAATAACCACAATGGGTGTTGAGTCCATCATGGCATCTGCCACGCCGGTGAGCGTGTTGGTGGCTCCTGGTCCGCTGGTAACCAGGCACACCCCCACTTCGCCGCTCACCCGTGCATAGCCCTGTGCGGCATGTGTGGCTCCCTGTTCATGCCTTACCAGAATGTGGCGCAGGGGTGCGTTTTCGCCTTGGGTGTAGTCGTAGAGCGCATCAAAGACAGGCATGATAGCACCGCCGGGGTAGCCAAATATGGTGTTCACGCCTTCTGCTACAAGTGCACGCATGAGTGCCTCGCTGCCAGTTATGATTTCTTTTGCCATTGTTTTTGTGTTGTTTAGTCGATGATGCGCACGCCGCCCTTGTCGGCACTCGAAACACTCTGTGCATAGGCACGAAGGGCCTTTGAAACGCTGCGTTGCCTTTGCAGTGGGCGCATGGGGCGTTGTGCGAGTTGCTCGTCGGTAAGGTCTACCTTGATGGTTCGGTTGGGAATATCAATTTCAATGATGTCTCCATCGATGATTTTGCCGATGTTTCCACCTGCGGCAGCTTCAGGCGAGATGTGCCCGATGGAGAGTCCGCTGGTACCCCCCGAGAATCGTCCGTCGGTGATGAGTGCGCATTGTGTTCCCAGATGCATCGACTTGATGTAGCTGGTGGGGTAGAGCATCTCCTGCATGCCGGGTCCGCCCTTGGGCCCTTCGTGAGTTATCACCACGCAGTCGCCGGCCTTCACCTTTCCTCCGAGAATGCCTTCGCAGGCATCTTCCTGCGAGTCGAACACCACGGCCGGTCCGCGGAAGTGCCAGAGCGAAGGGTCAACGCCAGCTGTTTTCACCACACATCCGTCGCCGGCGATGTTGCCAAAGAGCACAGCCAGTCCGCCGTCGCGGGTGTAGGCATGTTCCAAGTCGCGTATGCACCCGTTGGCACGGTCGGTGTCGAGCGATTCCCAATGTTCGCTTTGCGACCCCATCCGGGTGGAGAAGCGCCCTGCCGGTGCCCCCCAGTAGATGCCTTTGGTTGGCGAGTCGGGCGTTTCTGTTCCGAGCATAATGTCGTGTTCGTCTATGGCTTCGCCGAGTGTCATTCCATCCACGCGCATGGCATTGCTGTTGATGAGCCCGCCGCGGTTCAGTTCTGCGAGTATGCCGAGTATGCCCCCTGCACGTCCGCACTCCTGCACGCTGTATTTCTGCGTGTTGGGAGCCAGCTTGCACAAGCAGGGCACGCGGCGCGAGAGCCGGTCGATGTCTTCCATGGTGAAGTTCACCCCTCCCTCTTGTGCCACTGCGAGCAGGTGCAGAATGGTGTTGGTTGAGCCGCCCATGGCAATGTCGAGCGACATGGCATTGAGGAACGCCTCGCGGGTGGCAATGTTTCTGGGCAGCACGCTTTCGTCGCCCTGTTCGTAGTATTTCAGTGCGTTCTTCACGATAAGCCTTGCTGCCCGTCGGAACAGCTCTATTCGGTCGGTGTGTGTGGCAAGAATGGTTCCATTGCCGGGCAGCGAAAGTCCGATGGCTTCGGTGAGCGAGTTCATGGAATTGGCGGTGAACATGCCCGAACACGAACCGCATCCCGGACAGGCACATCCTTCCAGCTCGGCCATGTCGGCATCAGAAACCGACGGGTCGGCTCCTTTCACCATGGCTGTTATCAGGTCGGCATTCTCTCCGCGCCAGCGTCCGGCCTCCATGGGTCCGCCGCTGCAGAACACTGCCGGAATGTTGAGCCTCATGGCAGCCATGAGCATGCCGGGTGTTACCTTGTCGCAGTTAGAAATGCAGATCATGGCATCGGCCTTGTGAGCGTTCACCATATATTCCACCGAGTCGGCAATGATGTCGCGCGAGGGCAGTGAGTAGAGCATGCCGTCGTGGCCCATGGCAATGCCGTCGTCGATGGCAATGGTGTTGAACTCGGCGGCATAGCATCCCATGGCTTCAATTTCTTGCCTTACAATCTGTCCCACCTCGTGCAGATGGGTGTGACCAGGCACAAACTGTGTGAATGAATTAACGATGGCAATGATGGGCTTGCCAAACTGTTCGCGTTTCATGCCTGTGGCCACCCACAGGGCGCGGGCTCCGGCCATGCGCCTTCCCTCGGTGCAGATGCTGCTTCTTAATGGATGTTTCATATTGTGATATGTTGTCGTTTTTAATCTTTCTACCTTCTGCAAATTGTTGCAATCAAGTTGCAAAATTAATCAGAAAAGCCCAATCTCGCAACATTTTGGTTATGAAAATGCTCGTTGATGTTATAAATTGTTGTTTTTGGCCTATAGCAGTCCCTTTGTGCTGGGCAGTTCGAAGTGGCGAATGTCGCGGCGCACGGCCATGCGCAGTGCCCGGGCCAGCGCCTTGAAGATGCCCTCTATCTTGTGGTGTTCGTTGTTGCCTTCGGCTTTGATGTTGAGGTTCATTCTGGCGGCATCGCTCAGACTTTTGAAGAAGTGGAGGAACATTTCCGTTGGCATGTCGCCAATGCGCTCGCGAAGGAATGCAGCCTCCCACACCAGCCAGGGGCGCCCGCCAAAGTCGAGTGCCACCGTGCAGAGACAGTCGTCCATGGGCAGGCAGTAGCCATAGCGTTCCATGCCCCGCTTGTTGCCCAATGCCTTCCACAGACAGGTGCCCAAGGTGAGTGCCGTGTCTTCGATGGTGTGGTGCTCGTCAACGTTCAGGTCGCCTTGTGCGTGAATGGTCAGATCCATCATGCCGTGCTTGCCAATTTGTTCGAGCATGTGGTCGAAAAAGCCCAGACCGGTGTTGATGTCGCATTTGCCCGACCCGTCAACGTTCAAACTCACATAGATGTCGGTTTCTTTGGTGGTGCGTCTCAGTTCGGCCTTGCGCTCTCCGGCAAAGAGCAGTTCGGCAATCTTATCCCAGGTGATGCCGTCGCGCCCCAGAATGAAAGCCTTGCACCCTAAGTTGTGTGCCAGCTGCAGGTCGGTTTCGCGGTCGCCAATCACATAGCTGTGCTCCAGGTCGTAGTCGGGGTTGTCGATATAGTGTGTGAGCATGCCCGTTCCCGGTTTGCGCATGGGTGAGTTGTCTTGTGGGAAATGGCGGTCTATGAGCTGTTCGTCGAACTCGATGCCTTCGCCTTTGAGCGTTTGCAGGATGAAGTTGTGCACCGGCCAGAAGGTTTCTTCGGGAAAGGCGGGGGTGCCCAGTCCGTCTTGGTTGCTCACCATCACCAGCCGGTAGTCGAGGTGTTGGCAAATGAAGCCCAGGTTTCTGAACAGTCCTTCGGTGAAGCGCAGTTTGCTGAACGAGTCTATCTGCTCGTCGGCAGGTTCTTCAATGAGTGTTCCGTCGCGGTCGATGAAAAGAATTTTCTGTTTCATAATGGAGTGTAAGAAATGTTGTATTGTGTTGTTGATGATTGTTGTTTTATGTGTGTTGTCTTCTGAACTCGGCACACACGATGGCTGTTGCCACGGCCACGTTCAAACTGTCGGCAGTGGGCCGGTTAGCAGGAAAATTGGGCACCAGCAGTTTTCGGTTGATGCAAGCCGCCACTGCAGGCGAAATGCCCTTGCCTTCGTTGCCCATCACAATGAGGGCTTCGTTGCTTAGATGTTGTGCGTAGATGTTGTTGCCATCGAGAAATGTGCCATACACGGGAAAGTGGTCAGGCAGGTTTTTCAGCAAGGGTTCAAGGGGGGTGTAGGTAACCTGCACCCGTGTCAGACTGCCCATGGTGGCCTGCACCACCTTGGGGTTGTAGACATCGGCCGTGTCAGTACTACAGAAGATGTGCTCAATGCCAAACCAGTCGGCAATGCGAATGATGGTTCCCAGGTTGCCGGGGTCTTGCACCCCATCTAAGCAGAGCGACAGGCACCCCCTTGGCGGAACACTTCTTTCTGCGGTTTCTGCCATCATGGGGAACACCGCCAACACCTCCTGCGGGTGTTGCAGAAAGCTCACTCGCTGCAGTTCTTCCACCTCCACTTCCACCAGCTCGGCGGCTCTTTCCGCTTCGCGTGGGTGGCTCACTGCCCATTCGTGGGTGGCCACAAGCATTTGTGCCGGCATGCGCTCCAGCAGGTCGCCCACCACCTTGGGCCCCTCGGCCACGAACACACCCTCGGCACGGCGGTTCTTCTTCAGCTCAAGCGAGCGGATATATTTGATTTTGGCTTTGCTAATCATAACTTTTCTTTCATGCAGCAAAGGTACTGATAAAATGGGAGATTGACAAATATTAACACAAGAAATGTTTTTCAAACTCTATATCTTTCAAGGGAAAATATTATCTTTGCAATCCTGTTTTCAGTTTCTTGAACCTTACACATTAATATAATTATAATAAACATGATACAGACAGTTGTGAAGCGCGACGGAAGAATCGTTGGCTTCAATGAACAGAAAATTATGGCTGCCATTCGCAAGGCCATGATACACACCGAGAAGGGTGAGGATGAAAAGCTCATACAGCAGATTACCGACCGCATCTACACCAAAGGAGCTTCGCAGATGACTGTGGAGGCTATTCAGGATGCCGTGGAAATGGAACTGATGAAGAGCGCGCGCAAAGACGTGGCACAGAAGTATATTGCCTACCGCAACCAACGGAGCATTGCACGAAAGGCCAAAACACGCGACATCTTTCTCGACATTGTGAACGTGAAGTCGAACGACATCACCCGCGAGAATGCCAACATGAATGCCGACACACCGGCGGGCATGATGATGAAGTTCGCATCGGAAACCACCAAACCCTTTGTAGACGACTACCTGCTTTCGGAAGAGAGCCGCGAGGCCGTGGCACATAACTACCTGCACATACACGACAAAGACTACTATCCCACCAAGTCGCTCACCTGCGTGCAGCACCCGCTCAACAACATCCTTCAATGCGGATTCATTGCCGGCCACGGAGCTTCACGCCCCGCCAAGCGCATTGAAACGGCTGCGGTGCTGGCCTGCATCTCGCTGGAGTGTGCACAAAACGAAATGCACGGCGGACAGGCTATTCCGGCTTTCGACTTCTATCTGGCACCGTTTGTGAGGATGAGCTACATCGAAGAAATTAAAACCCTCGAAGACCTCTTCGGGAAAGATTATAAACACCTGTATCACAAAGAACTGAAAGATTATAAAAAACTACCGCTCGAATCGCTTCAGGGCGACGACCGCATCGTGCAGCATGCCATCAACAAAACCGTGGGGCGCGTGCACCAGTCGATGGAGGCGTTCATTCACAACATGAACACCATACACTCGCGCGGCGGAAACCAGGTGGTGTTCTCGTCAATCAACTACGGAACCGACACGTCGGCCGAGGGGCGATGCGTGATGCGCGAACTGCTCTATTCAACCTACGAAGGGGTGGGCAATGGCGAAACAGCCATCTTCCCCATTCAAATATGGAAGAAGAAACGCGGGGTGAACTATCTGCCCACCGACCCCAACTACGACCTCTATGAGCTGGCTTGCAAGGTAACGGCACGGCGCTTCTTCCCCAACTATCTGAACCTCGATGCCACTTACAACCAGAGCAGCGAATGGCGGGCCGACGACCCCAAACGCTATCTGCACGAAGTGGCCACCATGGGATGCCGAACACGCGTGTTCGAGAACCGGTTCGGACCGAAAACGTCAGTTGGACGGGGCAACCTCTCGTTCTCTACCATCAACATTGTGCGCCTGGCCATCGAGTGTATGAACATTCAAGACCAGGAAGCACGCATTGCGCAGTTCTTTGCCAAACTCGACGACATGCTCGAGATTACGGCCAAGCAGCTCGACGAGCGCTTCCAGTTCCAGAAAACGGCTTATGTGAAGCAGTTCCCCCTGCTCATGAATTCTCTGTGGATTGGGGCCGACAAGCTGCAGCCCAACGACACCATCGAATCGGTTATCAACCAGGGAACGCTGGGCATCGGATTCATCGGACTGGCCGAATGCTTGGTGGCTCTCACGGGTAAGCACCACGGCGAGAGCGAAGAGAGCCAGAAACTGGGACTGCGCATTGTTACCTACATGCGCGACCGGGTGAACGAGTTCAGCGAGCGCTATCAGCATAACTACTCGGTGCTGGCCACTCCCGCCGAAGGACTATCGGGCAAGTTCACCAAAAAAGACCGGCAAGACTTTGGTTCGCTGCCGGGCATCACCGACCGCGACTATTACACCAACTCGAACCATGTGCCTGTCTACTATAAGTGCTCGGCAAGGCACAAGGCCGAAGTGGAGGCTCCCTATCACGACCTCACACGCGGCGGCCACATCTTCTATGTGGAAATTGACGGCGATGCCACGCACAACCCGCAGGTGATTATGAATGTGGTTGACATGATGGACCACCTGAACATGGGCTACGGAAGCGTGAACCACAACCGCAACCGCTGCATGAACTGCGGATACGAAAATGCCGACCCCAACATGAAACAGTGCCCCAAGTGCGGAAGTACACACATCGACCGCCTGCAGCGCATTACGGGCTACCTGGTGGGAACCACCGACCGCTGGAACCACGGCAAGCTGAGCGAACTGAACGACCGTGTGACGCATGTGGATGGAGGAAACCAACTCGAACTCTTCGACCGTTTGTAGAAGCGAACACTTCAATATGCTGAAATACAAATGATTTCCGTTCTGAAAATAATTGAAGATACCATGGTTGATGGACCGGGCTTCCGCACAAGCATCTATTGTGCGGGATGCCCCAACCATTGCTGGGGATGCCACAACCCGCAGTCGTGGGACATCAAGCGGGGGCACCTCATGACCACCGAGGAAATCATGAACGTTATCGAGGCCGACTCGTATGCCAACGTCACCTTCAGTGGGGGCGACCCTATGTTTCAGGCTGAAGGCTTCACCGAACTGGCCAAGGCCATCCGGCGCAGAACCAAGAAAAACATCTGGTGCTTCACGGGCTTCCTCTACGAAAACATTCTCAAGAACCCGGTGCAGCGCCAATTGCTGCAGCTCATCGATGTGCTCGTTGACGGACCATACATTCAGGCAAAGCGCAACGAAGACCTGCTCTTCCGTGGCAGCAGCAACCAAAGGCTCATCAACGTGAAGGCTTCGCTCAAAGCAGGAGCGGTGGTGCTCGTAGACGAGTCGATGTGGAGCGTGAAGACGTAGATTTCTGATGGCGGCAGCGAAAAGGTTTCTTGTCCATTCGTCCAAACCACACATATATATATGTGGTTTGGTAGAATGGACTAAACCGGAAACAATTTTCTGCCAATAAATCCATTTATCGATCATTGACCGATAAATGGATTTTTTCATTTGCTTTTGAAACCGAATGTCAAACAATGCTTCTGAAATGCTCAAAGACCGCTTTCAAGCAGCTTGAAAGCGGTCTTTGAGGTTACTGAAAGCGTTCTTTCAGGTTGTTAAAAGGTACTGCTTGAACTCGGCAAAGCTGTTGGGCATGGGCACGCTCCGCTTCTCGCCTTTCATGAAGGCTGCAAGGCGTGGCGGAATGGCCACCTCGTGCCCGATGATGCGCTCAACCGTGTCTTTGAACTTGGCCGGATGTGCCGTTTCGCAGAACACGCCCGTTTCGCCGGGTTGCAGCTGTTCCTGTAGGGCACGATAGCCGCAGGCTCCGTGTGGGTCGAGCACATAGCCCGTGGCGGCATGGCACTGGCGCATGGTTTGCTCTATCTGGGCATCGCTGTAGGTGGCACCCGAGATAAGGTTGCAAATGCGCTCGTGACTTTCGCCGTAGAGGTCAAGGATGCGGGCGAAATTGCTGGGTGCTCCCACGTCCATGGCATTGGCAAGCGTCTGCTTCGACGGCTGCGGGTTGTAGATGCCGGTCTGCAGGTATTGGTAGAAGATGTCGTTGGCGTTGTTGGCTGCTATGAACCGCTTCACGGGCAGTCCCATGGCATGGGCAAACAGGGCGGCACAGATGTTGCCGAAGTTGCCGCTGGGCACGCACACCACCAGCTGCGAATTGGTGCCTGCGGGGTGAGCCGTTTGCTTGAGTTGGGCGTAGGCATTGAAATAGTAGAAAGCCTGCGGCAGGAATCGGGCCACATTGATAGAGTTGGCACTGGTGAGCTTCATGTGGGCATTCAGTTCTTCATCCATGAAGGCACTCTTCACCAGCGCCTGACAATCGTCGAACACCCCGTCAACCTCAATGGCCGTTATGTTGCGGCCCAGGGTGGTGAACTGGCACTCCTGAATGGGACTCACCTTGCCTTTCGGATAGAGCACATACACATGAATGCCCTCCACACCGAGGAATCCGTTGGCCACGGCACTGCCAGTGTCGCCACTGGTGGCCACCAAAACGTTCACATCGCCCTGCAAGCTGCCCGCCTGACGTTCTTTTCGGATGAAGTAGCCTAACAGCCGGGCCATGAAACGGGCTCCCACGTCTTTGAAAGCAAGCGTGGGTCCATGGAACAGTTCAAGCGAATAAATGTTGTTGTTCACCTTCACCACCGGCGTTTCAAAAGCCAGTGTGTCGCACACAATGCGGTGAAGCTCTTCCGTTTCCACATCGTCGCCGAAGAAAGCATCTGCCACGCGGCACGACATTTCCTGAAACGACATGTTCTGAATGTTATCAAAAAACTCACCGGGCAGCTGTTTGATGTGCTCGGGCATGTAGAGTCCGCGGTCTTCGGCCAGTCCCTTCACAACGGCTTTTTCTAACGTGGCTGTGGGGGCTTGTTTGTTTGTGCTATAATAATTCATAAGTGTTTGTTTCTTAATGCTGTATCTAATATTTCATAAACTCTTGCATGAACTGCTCAAGGCGTAACATGCCATAGCTGCCGTTCACACACGACAGCTCGTCGTAGCGTTGCACCTGGTCGGGCTCGATGCCTCTGTGCCAGATGAGGAAGGGCACTGGCTCGTCTACATGTATGCGCATTTCAACCGGTGTGGGGTGGTCGGGAAGCACGGCAATGCACACGGGTTCGTTCCATCGCGACACCTCTTCGTAGATGGGCTTCACAATCCGTTGGTCGAGGTTTTCAATGGTCTGAAGCTTCAGGTCCAGTTCGCCGTCGTGCCCGGCTTCGTCGCTCGCCTCTATGTGCAGAAACACAAAGTCGTTGTTTCGCAAAGCCTCTATTGCCGCCGCCGCCTTCCCCTCGTAGTTGGTGTCGGCAAGACCGGTTGCCCCTTCAACAATGATGTTTTGCAGTCCGGCATAGTGGCCGATTCCCCTGATGAGGTCTACCGCCGAAATCACGGCTCCGCTCTTGATTTGCGGATAGCGGTGCGGCAGCGTTTCCATCGACGGTCTGTAGCCACCGCTCCACGGCCAGATGGAGTTGGCCTGACGCTCGCCGTGCAAAGCCTTTTCTTTGTTGTAGGGATGCTGTGGCAAGAGCTTCTGCGAGTCTATAATCAGCTTTCGCACAAGCTCGGCAGTTTCCTGTGCTGTGAGTTCTGTAGCTTTCTCGTTATCGGCATTCTCGATGGGGCGGGGCAGCAATTGTGCCCACGCCTCGTTGGGGTGGTCGTGTGGCGGAGCATATTCAACGTTCTTGTTGCCCCCACGGATAACCAGCAGGTGGCGGTATTGAATGCCCGTTACAAAGCGCACGCGTTCGTTGCCCAAGTGTTCGTTCAGGTATTCTATGAGTTTGTCGGCATCGGCTGTTTGCAGGTTTCCCCCGTTGTGGGTTAGAATTTTTCCTTCTTCGAGGGTGATGATGTTGCAGCGCAGCGCCAGGTCGTCGGGTTGCATCTCGTAGCCGATGGAAGCAGCTTCAAGCGGTCCGCGCCCTTGGTAAACGCGGTTCAGGTCGTAGCCCAGGATGGCCGTATTGGCCACCTCCGAACCCGGCTGGAACCCTTCGGGAATGGTGATGAGTCTGCCGCACCGTCCGTTGCGGGCAAGCAAGTCCATGTAGGGTGTGTTGGCATGTTGCAACAGCGTTTTGCCCTGCAAGCGAGCAACGGGGTGGTCGGCCATGCCATCGCCAAGAATGATGATATGTTTCATTTTGAGTTTATTTTCTGGTTTTGTTTTAAATGTTGGCAATCGACATGATGTTGGCAAACACCCCAGCCGCCGTAACGCTGGCGCCGGCACCATAGCCCTGTATGAGCATGGGGAACTCTTTATAGCGTTCGGTGGTGAGCATGACAATGTTGTTGCTGCCCTGCAGGTTGTAGAAGGGATGCCCCTTTTCAACGGTTTTCAGCGACACGTATGCTTTGCCTGCTTCCATGGTAGCCACAAAGCGCCAGCGTTTGCCTTCGCGTTCCAGCTGTTGCCGTTGCTCTTCAAAGGCGGCATCCAGTTGGGGCAGTTTCTTCCAGAAGTCGTCGATGCTCCCTTGGAAATACTCATCGGGCACGAACAGGTGCTTCTCCACATCGGCCTGCTCAATCTTATAGCCGGCCTCGCGTGTGAGTATCACCAGCTTGCGCACCACATCCATGCCGCTCAGGTCTATGCGCGGGTCGGGTTCGCTATAGCCGTTTTCCTTGGCTCTGCGCACGGTTTCAGAGAACGGAACCGTGCCCGAAATCTCGTTGAAGATGAAGTTGAGCGTTCCGCTCAGAACAGCCTCAATTTTCAATATCTTGTCGCCCGAGTTGCGCAGGTCGTTGATGGTGCCTATGATGGGCAGTCCGGCACCCACGTTGGTTTCGAAGCGAAACTTCACCCCGCGCTGCAGAGCGGTTTGCTTGAGCAGCATGTAGTTGTCGTAGGCCGATGAAGCAGCAATCTTGTTGGCGGTGATGACGTTGATGTTGTGGCTCAGGAAATTGTGGTAGAGCAGCGAGATTTCTTTGCTGGCAGTGCAGTCTACGAACACGCTGTTGAAGATGTTCATGCCAATCACATTGTCGCGCAGTTTTTCGGGAGTGCTTGGTTCGGCCTTGTCGAGCAGCTCTCGGTAGTGTTCGAGGTCTATGCCGTCGCGTGTGAAAACGGCTTTCTTCGAACTGGCAATGCCCACCACGTTCAGTTTCAGGCGTGAATGTTCTTTCAGCTCTTCGTATTGCGAGCGAATCTGTTCGATGAGCTTGCTGCCCACCGTTCCCACACCGCAGATGAAGAGGTTGAGCACCTTGTATTCCGAGAGGAAGAACGAATCGTGCAACACGTTGAGCGACTTGCGCAGCAGGCGTGCATCCACCACAAAGGAGATGTTTGTTTCGCTTGCTCCCTGTGCGCAGGCAATCACCGAAATGCCGCTTCGGCCCAGTGTTCCGAACAGTTTGCCGGCAATGCCCGGCGTGTGTTTCATGTTTTCGCCAACGATGGCAATGGTGGCCAGGTTGCTTTCAACCAGCATGGGATACATGGCTCCTGTGGTAATTTCTTTGGCAAACTCTTCGTTGAGCACCTTCACGGCACGGTTGGCATCTTCGTCGCGCACACCTATGGAGGTGGAGTTTTCCGACGAGGCCTGCGACACCATGAACACCGATATGCCGTTGTCGGCCAGTGTGGTGAAGATGCGGCGGTTCACGCCGATAACGCCCACCATGGAAAGGCCCGTTACGGTGATGAGGGTGGTGCCGTTGATACTTGAAATGCCCTTGATGGGTTTCTGGTCGTTGTCGATAACATCCTTGATGGTGGTGCCTTTTCCTTCGGGGTTGAAGGTGTTCTTCACCTTGATGGGAATGTTCTTCACGCACACCGGATAGATGGTTGGTGGATAGATGACCTTGGCACCGAAGTTGCACAGCTCCATGGCTTCAACATAGCTGAGTTCGTTGATGGTGTAGGCGGTTTTAATCACGCGCGGGTCGGCGGTCATGAAACCGTCCACGTCGGTCCATATTTCCAGCACCTCGGCATCGAGGGCTGCTGCAATGATGGCTGCGGTATAGTCGGAGCCTCCGCGCCCCAGGTTGGTGGTTTCGCCCGTGTTGCGGTCGCGGCTGATGAAGCCCGGCACAATGCTGATGCGCGTAACGAGCGACTGATTGTCGTTTACATCGCGCAGAAAGGCTTCACGCACCATGCGGTTGGTGAGCTCCGAGTCGAGCGTGTGCTTACCGTTTTTAAGTTCGGTGCGAATGAAGTCGCGTGCATTCATTCGCTTCGCCCCGCGAATGAGGGTTGAAACGATGTAAGAGCTGAGCCGCTCGCCGTAGCTGACGATGGCGTTCTGCGTTTTCTGGCTTAAGTCGTGAACAAGGAACACACCAAAGTAGATGGAACGCAACTGTTCGAGCAATGCATCTACTATATTAAATAGGTCTTCGCGGTCTTTGGTATCGGTGATGATGGTGTCTATCATCTGATGGTGACGCTCAATGATGGATTGAAATTCGTCTTTCCAACTTTCGTTGCCCGACAACGCCATTTGCGATGTCGACAACAGCTTGTCGGTGATGCCGCCAAGGGCACTCACCACCACCACCACCGGACCATGCTTGGCCTCTTTCTCTACAATTTGTTTTAAACTAAGAATGCTTTTTACGGAACCTACAGACGTTCCGCCAAATTTCAGTACTTTCATAAACGTTTTTTATTATTCGGTTTCCTCAGCACAAATGAGGGTAAACAAAACTTGGCTGCAAAAGTAAGAAAAAGTTAAGAGATGAGAGATGAAAGTTGAGAGTTTTTTGTAATTTTGCAGCAAATTTGATGTTTTATGCAAGGAAAATGAACTTTTCTTTGCTTGAAAGTTTAAAATGAAAGTTTTCTATGATTCAAGAATACCAGATAAGGGTGCTTCCCCAACAGGCGGCATCGGAACAGGAGATTGTTCAGTTTGTGGCGCGGGAGAAAGCCATTGATGCTCGCACGGTGAAGCATGTGAGGGTGCTCAAGCGCAGCATCGATGCCCGGCAGCGCACCATTTTTGTGAACCTGAAGGTGAGGGTGTACATTAACGAAATGCCCGAAGACGATGCCTTTGTGCACACCCACTATCCAATGGTGGCCGATGCGCCGCAGGCGGTGGTGGTGGGGGCCGGTCCCGGTGGGCTTTTTGCGGCTTTGCGCCTGATTGAAGCGGGCATTAAACCGGTGGTTATTGAGCGCGGGAAGAACGTGCACGACCGCAAACGCGACCTGGCGCTCATTACAAAAACGCAACAGGTTGACCCCGAAAGCAACTATTGCTTTGGCGAGGGTGGGGCAGGAGCCTATTCCGACGGGAAGCTCTATACCCGCAGTAAGAAGCGGGGCAATGTGGAAAAGATTCTCAACGTGTTTTGTCAGCATGGGGCTTCAACGGCCATTCTTGCAGATGCACACCCGCACATTGGCACCGACAGGCTGCCGGGTGTGATTGAAAACATGCGCAACACCATCAGACGGTGCGGAGGCGAGGTGCATTTCCAAACCTGCATGACCAGTCTTCTTATGCAAGGTGAACGTGTGGTGGGAGTGCATGCCCGCCAACATGCCGATGGCGGCGAGCGCGAGGTGGAATTCACAGGACCGGTGATTCTTGCTACTGGCCATTCGGCCCGCGATGTTTATCGCTACCTGCAGGCATCAAATGTTGAAATGGAGGCGAAGGGCATTGCAGTGGGGGTGCGACTGGAACATCCTTCTATGCTCATCGACCAGATTCAGTATCACAACCGCAACGGAAGAGGGCGCTATCTGCCGGCTGCCGAATACTCGTTTGTTACTCAGGTTGAGGGGCGTGGGGTGTATTCGTTCTGCATGTGCCCGGGTGGATTCGTGATTCCTGCTGCCACGGGAAAACAGCAGATTGTGGTGAACGGGATGAGCCCCTCGAACCGTGGCACGCAGTGGTCGAACTCGGGCATGGTGGTTGAACTGCACCCCGAAGACCTGCCGGCACTTTCGGCAGATGTGGCCGATGTGCCCGAGGCGTTGCGCATGATGGCTTTTCAGGAACAACTGGAACGCACATGCTGGCAACAGGGAAACATGCGGCAAACGGCTCCGGCACAGCGCATGGCCGACTTTGTGAACGGACGTTTGAGCTACGATTTGCCGCGCAGTTCATACGCCCCTGGCTTGATTAGCAGTCCGCTGCATTTCTGGCTGCCGCCTTTTGTGGCGAAGCGGTTGCAGGAAGGTTTCAAGAAATTTGGAAAGATGAGCCACGGCTTTCTCACCAACGAGGCCGTACTCATTGCGGTTGAAACCCGCACAAGCAGTCCGGTGCGCGTGCTTCGCAATGGCGAAACACTGCAGCATGTGCGCCTGAGCGGACTATTCCCGTGCGGTGAAGGGGCAGGCTATGCAGGCGGCATCGTTTCGGCAGGCGTAGACGGAGAGCGCTGTGCCGAAATGTGCGCAGCTTATATCCACTCGTAGTCCTCTCCTTTCCGGTTCCCCTCCCTTGGGAGGGGTTCTTGCTAAGGCAAGCGTCCCTTTGGGCCGAGCGAGGGGTGGGGTCGAGGGGTAGGGGTGGTTCGTGTAATCAAAATAGCACACCGAAGGTGTGCACTTTCAGTAACCGGGGGTACGAGCGTAGCGAGCACCCCCGGATTCGGCTGCCAATCCAATGAAACGAC
>CACXFT010000106.1 GCA_902767045.1 uncultured Prevotellaceae bacterium
GCCGGGTGGTAGAACATGATTTCGTTCACACCGTTGCCTTCGTCGAACCAAGCACCGGCCTGAGTGCGGTTGTTCACAACAGAGTTGGAAACGTGAGCCAGCTCAACACTGTCGGTGCCGGCATAGAGGTAACCGTGGTGACCTTCGCGGCACAAAGCAATAGCAGTGAGTTTATAAAGACCGGCGGGCAGTTTCTGGATGGTCTGCTGGAGGTTGTAGCCAGAGAGGTTCCAGAATTCGGCGTTGTTGTTGCCTGTGTCGAAAGCGTTGGGCCTACCCTGTGGTGTGTCCCAACCGTCGGCATTGCTGGTGGGAGTGGGGTTCACGATGTACTTGTCGGTAACATCGGCGGGGGCCTTGGCTGTTGCGAAGACTGCCAACTGTTCTTTCAGGATGTCTATCTGCTCATTGATTTGAGCAAGTGTAGCGTTCACATTATTATATACGGCCTGAGCCTCTGTCACGTCGATATTTCTTTCCTGAGCCTGACCAATGAGTTCGAGCAGGGTGGGAGCAGCCACCGAGTAAATTTCGTTGGCAGCATCGTAAGCCTCTGCATCGAAGAGCATCCACTGGGTCTTCTCGCCAATGAGGATATCCCAATAAACAGCGTAGGTGGGCTGCGCAGCGTTGCTGTAGTGCTCGGGGTCAACACCAAGGGCGCAGTCCGCAATGTACATAGCATCTTCGGTGGGTAACGTAATCTGCAGGATTCCATTATCATCCTGAGTGATTACCCAAGCAGCAGTGCTGTTAGCAGCACTGGCCTTTGAATCGGCACCATCGCTGTAGCAAGTAGATGTACTTCCAGATCTTCCATCAGTGTTGACACGGAACAGCCAACCTTGGTTTTTACCATTCTTCGACTGAAGGAAGTACTGACCATCGGGTAGCGTGTTGCCAGCTCCGGTTTTCTTAATCTGATACACGAACGGTTTGTTGCCGCTCGCGTCGTTCTCGAAGTCTACTACGCACGACTGGCTGCCCCAAGCCTCACCCTGGGAGAGATACTTGGCTTGGCTAACGTTGTAGAGATAGTAATTGTGATCCACCACGAAAGGAGTGGTAACCACAAAATTTGCAATTTCGGGTTTCTGCCGTTCGCCTACCACCACCTCGGGTTCTTTCACCAGCGAGATGGTTTGTTCAACGGTTTCGCCCTCGTTCACCATCACGAATGATGTAACGGCAATGTATCCAGCGCATGTAACGCTCACTTCATAGAAACCGGGTTTCAGGTCGGCCACGGTGAAGTAGCCGTTGGCATTCACGGTAGCTGTATAGCTTGTTTCAAATTCTTCGTTGGTGATGGTAACGGTGGTGCCGGCAGGCACGTTTCCTCCATCAACCATCACATATCCGGCAATGCTGCCCGTCGTTTGGGGTTCTTCGATTATCTCCACCTCGGTACCGTAGTAGTAGAGGCGTGCATTGTCGATAACGGTCCAGTCGGCAGCTTCAAGCGTTTCGCGCTTTACGCCGATGGTGAGTTCACCGTCGATTGCTTCCACCGGCCCTGTTGAGGAAACGGCGTATGTTTCGTTGGCGATATTCTCCAGAGCAGCCTGGAACTGGTTCACCAGCGACTCAGTGGCAGCAAATGGTTTCTCCACCTCGTTGGCATAGATCTTGGTGGTTCCGTTTGTTCCGAATCCGCTGATGTTGAACGAGTAGTAGCCATCGGGCAGTCCCTGAATGGTTTGATAGATATTGAATGTGTTGTTCCAGAATTCGCAACCATAGTTGGCATAGTTTCCGCTGGGGCCACCTATAATCACGTTTCCGCTGTTGTTGGATTTAATCCAATAGTTGTTGCGCAAGTCGTTGCGGTTGAAGTTGGGTGCTTTGATATAAGCCGTAACATCAACCGGACTGTCTTGCGTGGCGTTGGCCATTTGTTCCTGCAGGGCAGCGAAGTAATCGTCTTTGGTGATAAACTTCCACTGTGCCCCTGTGTCGTTCATCGACGATGTGAGCGAAACCACGTTGTCGCGGCCAGCGGCGAGGTATCCCTGTCCGTTGTGCAGGCTATAAGCTCCCTGCATACCGGCAACGGCCATGATGGTAATGGGTGTGGCATTGCCGTCGAGCCATTCGCCCGAAAGGTAGTGCTGTTCGCCTCCGTTAGAGATTTGCGTATCAATGGTGTAGGTGCCATCGGCAAGCATTGCGAGGTTCAGGTCGAGTCCGTAGTCGCCCACCATGGCATGAGTTCCCCAGCTGCCTCCGGCACAGAAGAATTTGCCGGTGGTGAGGTTCTGCAAGTAGTAGGTGCCGTCGTCGAAGATTCTGTCGAGCACCACCACGGGGATGTCAATCTCTGGTGGCACGTCGCCATCGTAGTAGAGCAACTGCACGTTTTGGATGAAGAGGTGCGGCATGCTGGCACTTCCTGCGTTTGCTGCTGTATAGCCTAACGAGATGGTGCCCGTTGTAGTTTCAGCGAGTTCGAAGGTGATGATTTCGGTGTTCCACTTTCCCACGGCATACGATTTGGTAGGGAAGAGGTGCTCTGTTCCATCGGCTTCGATGAATCCGCAGAGGTTCTTGCTGAAAGAGCCTGTGCCCGCTGTGTTGATGTAGTTCACCTTGAGCACATAGGTTCCGGCCTCAAGCATCACGTCTTGTGCATACTGTGCCGTGGCGCCCCAAACGGCCACAATGCCCAGTGCGGTGCCTTCGGCATTGCCTTCGCTGTTGATGGCGGGTGCCGTGAAGGTGTTACCGCCTAACCAGGCCGAAGAGCTAATGGCAAATGTTCCGCCGGCCACGGCGTTGTTTTCATAGTCACCGTCGGTGACTCCGGCAGACAGGATGTCCCATCCGTTCACTGAGAGCAGACTGTAGTCCGATGTGCCATTGCTGGCCATGTCTCTACCGTAGGTGCAAATGCCTACCTCTACAGGTGAATCCTCAGAGAAATCGCTATTGAGCAGATAGTCCGCCGTAACGTCGGTCTGCGCCCAAACTCCTGTGGCCACAAACAAGGCCACAAGGGTTAGTAAGTGTTGGATTTTACTCATAAGATTTAGTTTTTAGTTTATATAATTGGATTGATTTAGTTGATTCGGAGAGGGGGAGGCGGCGCTTCGCTAAAGCAGAAAGCTGAAAGCAGAAAGCAGAAAGCAGAAGCTGAAAGCAGAATATTCTCAGGGACGGCGCTTCGCTAAAGCTGAATGCTGAGAGTTTCCTTATATATATAAATAGGTGTAGCAGGTTCGCCCGTGATTGAATGGGTTGCGCCCGTGGTTGTTTGGTTTATTTCGACGGCTGTTTGGTTTATTTTGGTGGTTGTTTGGTTTATTTTGGTGGTTGAACGGTTTAATCCGGTGGTTGAGTTGTTTTAGAAGCCTCTTTGCATGGGTACACAATAGTGGCTAATATATTTAATTTCTGCAAAGATAAGCAGAAAATTAAATATACGCAAAGAATTTATGAAAAAAAAAAAATAATAGATTATCTCGAAACCCACTGTTCGGGGTTGAGCTTGGCCGTGCCCCGACGCAGTTGGAACTGCAGGATGTTGTCGGTGCCCACGGTTCCGAGCACCTGCCGGGTTCTCACATGCTGGCCCGTGCTCACGCTCACCGAGCGCAGGTTGCAGTAGACCGAGATGTAGCTTCCGTGGCGCACCATCACCACGTTGCTGCCAGCATAGCTGAACACGGCACTCACTTCGCCTTCGAAGATGCTGCGTGCCTGGCAGCCCTTGGTGCCAAGGATGTTGATGCCTTTGTTGTCGAGGGTTACGCCGCGCAATCCTTCCACATTGTATTGCCCGAAGTGGCTCACAATGCGAAACGACCCGGTGATGGGCATGGGCAGCCGGCCTTTGTTGGCTTCGAAGCTTCCGCTCAGTTTGCGGTCTATAGAGCTGTACATCTGTGTTTCTTCGGCATTCTTCTTGGCTTGGGCAATCTCTTTGCGCGAGCGCTCCTCGTCGGTGCGTGCCTTCAGCTCGGCTGCTTTGCGGTCGGCCTCTGCTTCGCGTGCTGCCTGCTCTGCCCGCTGTCGGTTCACGGCCGTGGCCCGGCGTGCAGCAGCCTTGGCTTTTTCTTCGCGTTCCCTGGCTTCGGCCACGCGGCGCGCGTTTTCGCGTGCAGCAGCTTCAGCAGCGGCTTTGCGCCGTGCCAGCTCTGCCGCCCGCTTCTTGGCAGCAGCCGCGGCCTCGGCTTTCCTGCGCGCTTCGGCTTCGGCCCGTGCCTTGGCCTTGGCCACCTCCTCGGCAATGAGGCGGTCTATCTGTGCGTTCAGGGCGGCATCTTTCCGTTTCTGGTCGTCGATGATTCCCTGAATGGTTTTCTGCTGGCGCTGCAACGATGTCACCATCTTCTGCTGTTCGTCTTGCTGACCTTGCAAGGTCTTGCGTTCTTGCTGGTCTTTGCGCAGCAGCACGTTCTTCTCACTTCGTGCTGCCTCTAACTGTTGTCGTTTTTCGTTCACCTGACGTTGTTTGGCCATCACCGCCTCGCCCTGTGCGCGCTGGAAGGCCGCATACTG
Organism: uncultured Prevotellaceae bacterium; assembly: GCA_902767045.1. Taxonomy (GTDB): domain Bacteria; phylum Bacteroidota; class Bacteroidia; order Bacteroidales; family Bacteroidaceae; genus Prevotella. Next base: position 4,501 of record CACXFT010000106.1, read on the forward strand.
TCGCACGAAGCGCATGCGCCGGAACATCTGTGCCAGGTTGTCGGCCGAGAACACAAACATCATCTTGTCTTGCACATTGTGGTTGCGGGCCATGTATCGGAGCGACTTCACATAGCGTGCCTTGTGGTCGTTGAGTTGTGTGTTGAGCGTAGTGAGCTGTGAGGCGAGCAGGTTGATGTTGCCGTCGATGGTGGTGATGTCTTGCTGTATGCCCTCGATGCTCTTCTGTCGCTCACTGATGGCCGAATTGAGTATTTCCAGGTTCTGCAGTCGTTTCTTCACATCGGCCCGGTTGGCCTGCAGTGCTTTCTCCTGTCGTTTTATCTCTCCCTGAATCTTCAAGCGCTGGTTTTGCAGTCCCTTGATGGCAGGTGTGGTGGGTGTAGCCGGCTTTTTGCCGGGTTTGGCTTGTTTCTTATTGTTTTTTGTATTTTTTTTCTTGGTTGATGGTTTAGCCGCTGTGGTTTTGGTGGTTTGCGGTTTCCGGGTGGCAGTCTTTCGCTGCTGGGCCATGGCAGGTGTGGCCATGAGCAACGCTATCAGCGCCACACAGCATATTGAATGAGAAATGTGCAATGTTATCGTTTTCATTTCATGAGTCTTGAAAGAATGTCTGTTGCTTCCACCTTTTTATATTTAGAAGAGGGTGTGGTGCGTGCCTCCCACTTGTCGTCGGTTTTCACTTCGCTCATGCTGATGGTAATGGTGGTGGCCTCTCCGCCTTTCACCGCGGCCGACTTGAAAGTAAACTGCTGCTGGGCGGGAAACCTTTTCGTGCCCACGGTTCTGAAGTTGGCATAGTTCCATGTGAGTTGCGAACGTCCGGTGTGGGTGCTCTGGTATGTGACAAGGGCTTGTGCAATCTGCCCGCTGTTCTTATCGACATTCCACTGGTATTTCATCTTCCCGTTCGAGAGCGAGAGCGGAACATGCTGCCCGGCCGCATCCATGTTGATGGTAAACTTCTCCAGGTCGCCCTCTCCCACCGTTTTCTTGCCGGGCACCATCAGCTGGTTCCAGAAAAGTGCCTGCAGTGAATAGAAGCTCAGCCCGTTCTGGGCGAGAAAGTCCACCTGGTTATAGCCGGCCTGAATGTATTCTTTGTGCAGACGGTCTATCACGAGCACATAGTCGGGGGTGAACTCCAGGCGGCCCACTTCCGTTCCTATGAAGGGTAAGAACAGCTGTAGACGGATCACCTCGTTGTGGCGCATGTGCAGCGACCCTGCCACGGTATAGTCTTTCGAGCCCGATTGAAGATTGAACTGCATGTCGCCCACAATGTTTTTCGCATACACGGCATTGTCGGTTACCTTCTTGGCGAAGGCACGGGCGGCGAGGGTGCGTGTGTCGGAGGGTGTGGGAGAGGTGGGGACGGAGGTGCGGGAGTCAGAAGGTACGGAGGGTACGGAGGTTACATTGGTGTCTACGGCCGTTTTTTTGGTTCCGCAGGCGGCCAGTAATATCGCTACGCTAAATGATAATATCGCTACGCTAAATGATAAATGATAAATGATAAATGATAAATATTTATTGTTCATAGTTCTATTTGTTGCTGTTAGCTTGCAAAATTACTCAAAAATAAACGTATTATGCACACGCGCATGTTATTTTTATGTTCTTTTAATGATTGAGTTGAGAAGCCAAACCATCACGTTTTAGGTTCGTACATGTCGCATGTAGCAGTGCTACAGACCACATGTAGCATTGCTACACACGGCATGTAGCATTGCTACACGCGACATGTACGAACCTAAAACGTGGCTTAATGGAGAGTGAAGAGTGAAAAATGAAGAGTGAAGAGGGGACCACGCACTTGGAATTCTATCACTCTTCATTTGTCATTTTTTATTTATCATTTATCATTTAGCGAAGCGAATCATTTAGCGAAGCGAATCAGCGCCAGATAGGTTTCTATGGCATCGCGGATTTCGCTCACGCGGATGAACTCGTCGGCCGAATGGGAGCGGGCCGAATTGCCGGGGCCCATCTTCAGCGAGGGGAATGGCATGAGGGCTTGGTCTGAGAGTGTTGGCGACCCGAATGGCTGCTTGCCCAGCTCTATGCAACGGCGCACGAGGGGGTGATCTGTGGATATGCTCGACGAGGAGAGGCGGAACGAGCGGGCTTTCACCTCCGAGCGCACATGCCGCCGGATGATGTCGAACACCTCTTCGTTGGAGTACAGCTCGTTGGTGCGCACATCAATAACGGCTTGGCACAGGTCGGGCACCACATTGTGCTGCGTGCCGGCCTGAATGACCGTGGCCTGCATCACGGTGGGACCGAGAAAGTCGCTCACCCGCTCAAAACGGTAGTCGCGAATCCAGCACAGGTCGTCGAGCATCTGGTAGAGTGCGTTCACGCCCTCGCCCCGGGCCGCATGTCCGCTCTTGCCCCGGGCGGTCATGTCTATCACCATCAGTCCTTTCTCGGCCACCGCCGGCTGCATGCCCGTTGGCTCACCCACAATGGCCACATCCACGCGGGGCAGCAGGGGCAGCACGCGCGCAATGCCATCGGCTCCCGACACCTCTTCTTCGCACGAGGCCAGGAAGATGAGGGAGAGTGGAGAGTGGAGAGTGGAGAGTTTAGAGTTTGGAGTGGAGAGTTCCCCTCCCCGGGGAGGGGTTAGGGGTGGGCGTCGAGTGGTTTCTTGGTTTAAGATGCGGAACGCTTGCAGCAGCGACACCAGGCCACCCCCGCAGTCGTTGGCTCCGAGTCCGTAGAGCACATCGCCCTCAAGCGAGGGCGCAAAGGGATCGCGGTTCCACGATGCCACTGGGCGCACGGTATCGATGTGGGCATTGAGCAGAACAACAGGGTGCTCGGCAGAAAAGCCATTGGAGAAACACCACACGTTGTTTCCCTCGCGTTGCGGCGAGAGCCCCCATTGGCGCAAACGCGCTTCCAGCAGGTCGGCTGCCTTTCTCTCCTCGCGGCTCACCGAGGGCGTGGCAATCAGTTCGCTCAGCAAGGCAACAGCTTCACAAGTGTAATCATTGATGTTCATATTCGTTCGTTGATGTTGCAAAACAGCCTCTTACAAAAGAGAAATGTAAGATTCACGGGACAAAGTTACGAAATAATTTTCATTTTTTTTTGCACATTGGTTAAATTCCATTACCTTTGCATGAAATAAATTCATGTGAGCTTATGCAGAACAAGAGTCATCTGTCGGTGCTTATCCACGAACAAGCCAAACACTATGGCAACAGGGCAGCACTGACTTTCCGCATGTTTGGTTCACTGGAGTGGAAAACCGTTTCGTGGAAACAGTTCTCGCTCCGGGTGAAACAGGTTTCAAATGCCATGCTCAACCTGGGCATCAGACCGCAAGAGAACATTGCCGTTTTCTCGCAAAACTGCATTCAATATCTCTATACCGATTTCGGGGCATACGGCATCAGGGCCGTGTCTATTCCCATCTATGCCACTTCGAGCGAACAGCAGATACAGTATGTGGTGAAGGACGCGGGGGTGAGGTTCCTCTTCGTGGGCGAACAAGAGCAATACGACAAGGCACACCGCATCTTTGCCTTGTGCCCCACACTCGAACGCATCATCATCTTCGACCACAGTGTTCGCATCTCTACCCACGACCCCAACGCGCTATACTACGAAGACTTCATCGCCCTGGGCGAGAACCTGCCCCGGCAAACACAGGTGGAGGCGCTCTGGAAAGAGGCTAACGAAGACGACTTGTGCAACATCATCTACACCAGCGGAACCACCGGCGAATCGAAAGGGGTGATGCTTACCTACCGGCAATACCACGCGGCAATGGATGCCAACGGACGCTGCGTGCCTGTTACCGAACGCGACCGGGTGATCAACTTCCTGCCTTTCGCCCACATCTTCGAACGCGGATGGGCCTACCTCTGTCTCACCGTGGGGGCACAGCTCATCATCAACACCTATCCGCACGAAATACAGCAGTCGATGCGCGAAACACACCCCACCTGCATGTCGAGCGTGCCGCGATTCTGGGAAAAGGTGTATCAGGCCGTGCAAGACAAGATTGACCACTCCAGTCCGCTGCAGCAGAAGCTGTTCCGCCATGCACTGCAGGTGGGCCGCAAACACAACATCGAATACCTGAGCCGCGGGAAACGACCGCCCATAGCCTTGCAGATAGAATATAAAATGCTCAACCGAACGGTGATGAGCCTGGTGCGCAAGCAGATTGGACTGGAGAACGCCAACTTCTTCCCCACCGCCGGGGCTGCCGTGTCGCCCGAGGTGGAAGAATTTATTCACTCCATAGGACTGGACATGATTGTGGGCTACGGGCTCACCGAGAGCCTGGCTACAGTGTCGTGCGACCACCGGGGCGAGGTGTACACCATTGGTTCGGTGGGACGCCCCATACACAGCATACAAGTGCGCATTGCCGACGATGGCGAAATCCTGCTCAAAGGACCCACCATCACCTGCGGCTACTATAAACGCGACGCTGCCAATGCCGCTGCCTTCACCGACGATGGCTTCTTCCACACTGGCGATGCCGGCTACTTGAAAGATGGCGAACTCTATCTCACCGACCGCATCAAAGACCTCTATAAAACATCGAACGGAAAATACATTGCACCGCAGATGATTGAGGCGATGCTGCTCGTAGACAAATATATCGACCAGATTGCAGTGATTGCCGACCAGCGGAAGTTTGTTTCGGCACTGGTGGTGCCGGAGTTCCGCCTGATTGAAGAATGGGCAAGAGACCGCTCGCTGCGCTTCGCCAACCGCGAAGAACTGTGCGCCAACCAACAGGTTCACGACATGCTCATGGAACGCATCAACACCTTGCAGCAGAGCCTGGCACACTACGAACAAATCAAACGCATCACACTCATTCCACACCACTTCTCGATGGAAAACGGCGAACTCACCAACACACTGAAACTGAAACGACCCGTGGTGAACAAAAACTATCAGGCAGAAATTGATGCCATGTATGAAGTGTAAACTTAAATAAAAAGTAATAGGTAATAGGTAAAATAGGTAAATGATCACGCAAGAACAACTGAAAGATATTCTCGACAGGGCCGATGCACTGCACCGCTATCTGAACATCGACCAGAAGAAAATAGAATTTGAAGAAGAACAGCTGCGCACGCAGGCTCCCGACTTCTGGGAAGACGTGAAGCGGGCACAGGAACAGATGAAAAAGGTGAAGGGCATCGAGAAATGGATCAAGGGATATAAAGAGGTGCGAACAGCTGCCGACGAACTGCAACTGGCTTTCGACTTCTATCACGACGAAATGGTGACCGAACAGGAGGTGGACGACGACTACCAGCGAGCACTCAGCTTGATTGAAGATCTGGAGCTGAAGAACATGCTCCGCCAGAAAGAAGACCCCATGGACTGTGTGCTGAAAATCAATTCGGGAGCCGGGGGCACCGAAAGCCAAGACTGGGCATCGATGCTCATGCGCATGTATATGCGATGGGCCGAAGCGCATGGCCACAAGGTGACCATCTCGAACCTGCAAGACGGCGACGAGGCGGGCATCAAAAGTGTTACCATGGAAATTGAAGGAGGGGAATATGCCTACGGCTACCTGAAAAGCGAAAACGGGGTGCACCGACTGGTGCGCGTGTCGCCATTCAATGCGCAGGGTAAACGCATGACATCGTTCGCATCGGTGTTCGTGACACCACTCGTCGACGATACCATCGAGGTGTATGTAGACCCGGCAAAACTCTCGTGGGACACCTTCCGCTCAAGCGGAGCAGGCGGACAGAACGTAAACAAGGTGGAGTCGGGGGTGAGACTGCGCTACTGGTATACCGACCCCGACACGGGCGAGGAAGAGGAAATTCTCATCGAAAACACCGAAACGCGCGACCAACCGAAAAACAAAGAGAAGGCCTTGCTGCTGCTGAAGTCGCAACTCTACGACCGCGCCATGAAAAAACGCTTGGAGGCTCAGGCTAAAATTGAGGCGGGAAAGAAGAAAATTGAATGGGGCTCGCAGATTCGCTCATACGTATTCGACGACCGCCGTGTGAAAGACCACCGCACCAACTACCAAACGGCTGATGTAGACGGCGTGATGGACGGAAAGATTGACGGCTTCATCAAAGCCTACCTCATGGAATTCCCCGTCACCGACGAAGAATAGCACCCTCCTACCCTCGCACCCTCGTACCCCCGTACCCCCCGAAAAACCATAAACTATAAACTATAAACTATAAATATCATGAACAAGAAAGTGAATGCTAAGCGCAGTGCTTATCAGAAAAAACAAGAGGAACAAGGCAAGAAAGTGGTGAAGTGGATCTTCGGAACACTCGTTGTGCTTGCCATCATCTATTTCATTTGGACCCTCATCATGATGTCATGAGCGGATTTGAAATAGAACGAAAGTTCCTGGTAAAGAAAGGCGACAGCTTCAAAAGCGCCGCCTTTTCTTGTAGTCACATACAGCAGGGATATATTCCTGCCGAGGGTGCAACCGTGCGCATCCGCCTGCGCGATGGGCAGGCTTTCCTCACCATCAAGGGACAGTCGGCCGACGGAGGACTCTCGCGCTACGAGTTTGAAAAAGAAATCTCTGCAGACGAGGCCCAACACCTGCTGCAGCTATGCCGGGGCGGACTCATCGACAAGCACCGCTACTTGGTAAAGAGCGGCAACCATGTGTTTGAAGTAGACGAGTTCCACGGCGACAACGATGGTCTGGTGATGGCCGAGGTGGAACTGGCTAGCCCCAACGAACCGTTCGAAAAGCCCGATTTCATCGGGCGCGAAGTAACCGGCGACCGCCGCTTCTATAACAAACACATGCTGCGCTTCCCTTTCCACCTCTGGAAAGACTCTCTCGAAAACGATAATAACGTTAAGAACGATAATAACGTTAAGAACGACAATAACGAATAACGAAAAATAACAACAAGAGCAAATGAAAAAACTCATCACCCTGGCTGTGGCCGCACTGCTGGCAACAGCCTCCTTTGCACAATCGAAGGTTTATTTCACCAAAGAAATAACACCCGAATCGTTGGTAAAAATCTATAAGGCTCTGGGCGTGGAGGCCGAAGGCCGCGTGGCCGTGAAAATATCCACCGGCGAGGGCGGCAACACCCACTACCTGAAGCCTACACTCATCCGCAACCTGGTGGAACAGGTGAACGGAACCATCGTGGAGTGCTGCACTGCATACGGCGGCACACGCCAAGACTCTAAACGGCACTGGGAAACCATACACGAACATGGCTTCGACTCAATCTTTGCCGTTGACCTGATGGATGAGTTCGGACAGATTCGCATCCCCGTCAAAGACCAGAAACACCTGAAATACGATATCGTGGGGGAACATCTGGCCAACTACAACTTCATGATCAACCTGGCACACTTCAAAGGGCATGCCATGGGTGGTTTCGGCGGCGTGCTGAAGAATGCTTCCATCGGCGTGGCCTCTACAGCCGGCAAATGCTACATTCACACCGCAGGCAAAACCAACGACCCCAAGCTGGCATGGACACCCGAATACTTAGCTGCGGGGAAAACACAAGACAACTTCCTTGAGTCTATGGCCGCTGCTGCACAGGCCGTGCACAACTATTTCAACGGAAAGGTTATATATATTAATGTGATGAACAACATGTCGGTCGACTGCGACTGCGACGGGCATCCCGCTAAACCCGAACTCATGGACATGGGTATCATGGCCAGCCTCGACCCCGTGGCTGTAGACCAAGCCTGCCTCGACAAGGTGTTCAACTACAAAGGCAAACCCGGCGACGACAACAAACCGCTCATTCAGCGCATCAACCGACAGCACGGAACCTACATCACCGACTATGCCGAGAAAATAGGCTTAGGCTCAAAGACCTACCAACTCATCAACCTTGACAAGTAACGGACTCTTAGACATACTAACAGGAAAAAAGACATAATAACATACTAACGTTTTAGACATAGTAACATACTAACAAAAGACATAATAACATACTAACAAAAATATTTGTCGGTATGTTATTATGTCTTTTTTATTCTGTTAGTATGTTATTATGTCTGTTTATTCTGTTACTATGTCTAAAACAATGTTGGTATGTCTACTCCTCTTCCCGCAGGTATGTCTTTTCTTTGATTTTGCGCGGAATCATCGGCGATTCTGAGCCGGCTTCCATGGCTCGGTTCCAGAAGTCGATGGCTGTGTCGGGCTGGTTGAGCATGATGTAGATGTCGCCGGCATGCTCTAAGATCACATCGTTGGGCACCGAGTCGGTGTCGCAGGCCACAGCCTGGTCTATATAGAGCCGGGCTTCTTCGTAGCGTTGCTGCATGAAGAGAATCCAGGCGTATGTATCGAGATAGGTGGCATTCTTGGGTTCAGCCTTCACCGTTTTGTAGCTCATTTGCTCGGCCCGCGCCAGGTCGGTGTTTTTCACACTCAGGTAATAGGCATAGTTGTTCAGGCACGGGATATGGTCGTCTTTCCATTGCAAACAGCTGTCGTAGGCTTGGAAGGCCTGTTGGTCGAGGTCTTTCTGATGCAGGATGTCGCCCATGAAGTAATAGAAGTCGGCAACAATCTCGGCATCGCTCTCCTTATTAATCTGTGCCACTCCGCGTTGGAAGGCATCCAGCGCCTGGTCTCGCTCGTCCATCTGGTAGTAGGCCAGTCCTTGATAGTAGTAGAACACCATCTGGTCGGGGTTATAGGCAGTTCCATTCTGGCAAATCTCCACCACCTGCTGCCAGTCCATCTGTTGCAGATAGGTCTGCAACAGGCTCAGTCGTGCATTCATGTTCTCCGGTGCAATGGCGAGCACATAGCGCAGGGCGGCGTTGATGCTGTCTTGCGGCATCTTCTTCAAGTTCATGTAAGCCACGCGAAGTTCTGCCAGGTCCACATCCTTGGGTGAGCTGGCAATGGAGCGTTCGAACATGCGCAGCACCACGGTGCTGTCGCCCCCATTCTGTTCACTCTCGGTGATGAGCTGCCGGAACATGGTAATCTTGCTGTCGGTGGAGGAGTGTGGACTTAACAGCAGTCGTTCCATCATCCCGTGTGCAAGTGAGTCTTGTTTCTGTGCCCGGTAGTAGTCGTACATCGACGACTGCACGAACACGTTTTCGGGGTCTTCGCTCATGGCCTTGGTGAACATCTTATACGCTTTCTTAGGCTGTCCGTTCTGCATAAGCCAGTTGCCCATCATCACGCGGTAGTTCTGGTCGGAGGGATGCTTGTCGGAAAGTTCCTTGAGCGATTTGAAAGCCATTTTCTTGTTGCCCATCATCTCATAAACACGCATTTTCGAAAGCGTGATCTCTTCGCTTGTGCCTTCCAGCTGTTCCATGCGACTGATCACTTGCAGCATGCGGGGATAGTCTTTGTCGCGTTGGTAGAACTGCAGCAAGATGTTGAGCACATCCGTACGGTCACGTTGGTTGGCGGCCAACTGCTCATAAACCTTTTTTGCTTTTTCGTATTCGTGGGTACCCAGATAAATCTGTGCCAATCGCTCTTGATAGGTATCATTGTCGGGGCGCATGGCAGCAGCCTTCTCCAGGCACGACACTGCCATGGAGTCACGGTCTATTTCCGCCCAATAGAGAGCCAAGAAGTAATAAGCCTCCGGCGCATCGGGATTGATTTCCAAGCAATGGCGCAACAGTTCGAAAGCCGACGTGTAGTGTTCAGCCTGCTGCTGTCGCACTGCTTCGAGAAAGAAGTACTGGTAGCGCAACGAGTCGAGGGCAGTGAGCTGCTTCTGTGCCTGTGCTGTGGTGAAACTACAGAACAGCATAACGAAAGCGCAGGTAATCGTGCGAAGCTTATATACACTATTCAGAAAAAAAATGCTATACATATATATAATAATAATCATTTGTTCGGGGTGCGGGGGTGCGAGGGTACGGGGGTGCGGGGCTTTCACCCCGTATGCCCGAATCCACCCTCACCGCGCTCTGTTTCGTTGAGCACCTCAACCTCGATGAAATGGGCGGTTTCGTGCTTTGCGATAACCATTTGTGCGATGCGCTCACCATCGTTCACCACAAACTCTTCACCGGAGAGGTTCACCAGAATAACCCCGATTTCTCCGCGGTAGTCGGCATCGATGGTTCCCGGCGAATTGAGCACGGTGATACCTTTCTTCAGGGCCAGTCCGCTGCGCGGCCGCACCTGAGCCTCATAGCCTTCGGGCAGGGCAATAAAAAGCCCGGTGGGGATGAGCCGCCGCTCAAGCGGTTTCAGCACAACGGGAGCTTCGAGGTTGGCCCGAAGATCCATACCGGCGCTTTGCACCGTGGCATAAGCGGGCAAGGGCTGGTGCCCTTTGTTCACAACTTGAATTTGAGTCATAGAATGCCATTTAATTAAATAGGATGCAAAAATAAATAATATTTCTGAGTTAAACCCCTTTTTCTTTCGAAAAAGCATGCTTTTACACAAATTTACACTATCTTTGCAATTGTATGAACTGGCAACAACTTATCACCAACCGCCGATTCGGACAAGAAGACAAGCACTATGCCCGATTCGATGACCGCTCGGAGTTCAAGCGCGACTACGACCGGCTAATTTTTTCCGCGCCCTTCCGTCGTCTGCAAAACAAAACGCAGGTGTTCCCGCTACCCGGGAGCATCTTTGTTCACAACCGGCTCACCCACTCGTTGGAGGTGGCGAGCGTGGGCATGTCGTTGGGTAACGACGTGGCCGCGTTGCTGGTGGAAAAACATCCCCACCTGCGCGGTACGCTGTTCGAAGAGATCGGCACCATTGTGTCGGCGGCATGTCTGGCCCACGACATGGGCAACCCGCCTTTCGGCCATAGTGGAGAGAAGGCCATTCAAGCTTTCTTTGCCGAAGGGAAGGGGTCTTTCCTGAGGGGAGAACTGAGCGAACAGCTATGGAACGATGTTACCCACTTCGAGGGGAATGCCAACGCCTTCCGACTGCTCACCCATCGGTTCCACGGACGGCGCATCGGTGGGTATGTGATGACCTACTCTACCCTGGCCAGCATTGTGAAATACCCTTTCGAATCGAGCTTGGCAGGCAGCCACGGCAAGTTTGGTTTCTTCTCTACGGAAAAGGACACTTATAAGAAGATTGCCGATGAAATGGACATAATTTGCAAGTCGATGCCGGGTGAACCGCTTGTCTATGCCCGCCATCCACTGGTGTATCTGGTGGAGGCTGCCGACGACATCTGCTACGAGATTATGGACATTGAGGATGCCCACAAGCTGAAACTGCTCTCGTTTGAAGAAACAGAGGCTTTGCTCTTAGGGTTCTTCAACGACGAACAGCAGGCGCACATCCGTCGGCGCATTGTGGAAGAGGGGGTGGAAGACAACAACGAGAAAATAGTGTATATGCGTGCCCGCGTGATAGGACTGTTAGAAAACGAATGCGTGCGCACGTTCGTTGAACACGAAGAAGATATTCTTGCCGGCACCTTCAAGGGAAGCCTCATCAAGCAGATGCAGCCGAATGTGTATGCTGCCTATAAAAAATGCACGGAAATATCGATGGAACGCATCTATCAGAGCAAGCCCGTTTTAGACATAGAGCTGAGTGGTTACCGCATCATGGAAACGCTGATGGAAGACCTGGTGGATGCTGCCGTGAATCCATTCAAATATCATTCGCAACAACTCATAAGGCGCTTCAGCAGTCAATACGACATCAACAGCGACCAGCTGGAAACCCGCATCATGGCCGTTCTCGACTACATCAGCGGCATGACCGACATCTACGCGCTCGACATCTACCAGAAGATTAACGGCATCTCGCTTCCCATTGTTTAGACATACTACTCGCTTTTTAGACATAATAACATACTAACGGGATTTAAGACAAAGTAACATACTAACAGTTTTTAAGACATAGTAACATACTAACAAAGTAAAAGACATAATAACATAACGTTAGTATGTTACTATGTCTAAAACGTTGGTATGTTATTATGTCTAAAAAAAGAGTCTCACAGGGTGTTACTTCTTCCGCTCTTGGTAGATGACCTTGGCAGCCCCGCTGGTGATGCGCAGCGCCTCGGGGTGTTCCTTAATGAACGAGTCGATGTGGCGCACGCGCTTTTCTTCGAGCACCTCGTCCATGGCAATGAGAATGCCCGTCTCCTCCACGTCGCCAAAACCATAGTTGATGGCAGTGCCAAAGAGTTTCATGGTGGGCGACAGACTCATGTAGGCATTCACCAAGGGCGGGATGTTCAGTCCGAGCTTTCTGATTTCCCTGTTCAGTATGCGGTAGTCTTCCTTGAAGTCATCTTTGCAGAAGAGTGCAGCCAACTCGTTGGGGTCTTCTTCAATTTTAAGCGGTTTCATCGGTACGATAAGGTTTTCCTTGTCGTCGAAATGTTTCTTCAGGAAATAGAGAATCATGTCGCGCCCACGCCGTATATACGAGGGGTACATGGTCATTTTGCCAAAGAAATATTTCACGTTTGGGTTGATGACGGTGAGTGCACCCAGTCCGTCCCAGAGATTATCGAGTGCAAAGAGGCTCTTCGAGCCCATGCGTGTGCTCTGATAGGGAAGCGAAACGAATGAACGCCCCAGTTCCACCGTCCAGGGCATATACTCTTTGAGGAATTTCTCTGAGAAGTGGAACATGTGACTGGTTGCCAGTCGTGGTTGTCCGTTGTCGTCCATTTCCCAGTCTGAACCATAGAGATAACGATAGCCGCCGATAATTTCTTCAGCCTCTGGGTTCCACACAATAAGCTGTTTGTAGCAGTTATCGCAGGTATCGAACTCGTCGATGTCTACCTCTTTTCCCGTTCCACCCCCTGCGTCGCGAAAAGCCTCTTCACGCAGTCGTCCGATCTCCTGCATCACGTTGGGAGCATTGTGAGCCGTAACGATATAGATTTCGTTATGGCTTTTGTTGGTCATGCGCAACTGCTTGTCGGGTGTGAGTTCACTTTTGAGCAAGTCTTTGCTGATAGGCTGAATAATTTCCTGTTCCATTTTCTATGATTCTCTGAGAATTGGTGTTTACAGTTTATATACCTCCTGTCGAACGAAATTCGCCCATTCCATCGGCGATTTCGAATGGTTGAAGGTTTGCCAGGGTATAGGTTTACCGATGGTCACGCGGTAGGTTTTATGCTGTCCGCGATACATCTCGTCGGCAAGGAAGAGCATGGCCACGTTGAATTTCAGTCCGAGCCTTTTCGACCAGTTAGCGATTCGGTAGAACCTGGGTGAGTTTTGCCCTTCGAAGTGAATGGGCACCACGTCGCGCTGTGTTTCCACGCTTTTCGAAATGAACGTCTTTTTCCAGGGAATGTCTTGTATATGCCCGTCGATGAGCCGGCTGCAAAGGCCGGCGGGAAACATCAACAGGGGACTGTCGCCGGCGAATCCGCGCTCCACTATCTGCGGGAAGTCGCGTGCCTGCTTGCCTGTTTTATTGATGGGAATGCACAGTTTGCGCAGTCCCGGCATGTTCATGAGCAAGTCGTTGGCCAGGTAGCGGAAGTTGTCGTTGTAGTGCCGGCCGAGCACCATGCCCAGCCCCACACCGTCGATAGCCCCGAGCGGGTGGTTGGAAACAAAGGTGTAGCGACGGCCATCGTCTGCTGGGGGCAGATTTTCCCGCCCATGCACGTCGAGCTTCACATCGAGAAAGTTCAAGCACGAGGCCAGCCAGTCGCTCCCCTCCAGGTCGCGTGCCTGATAGAGGAACTCGTTCACATAGTCTTCGTGAACGATGTGCTTGAGCCATGCCACCACGAAACGGGGCACCAAACGGGCCCGTTTCCCCATCTTTCCCTCAAGGACTTTTTCAATATCTATTGCCTTTTCCGTTTGTTCACTCATGAGTTCACTTGATAACGATAAGAGCGTCTGTTGCTCAAAAGAATTTGCAAATGTAGCAAAAAAATTGCTAACAGCTTGCTTTTTCACCAAAAAAGTTAGCAAATGGGTGTAAAAAGAGTATGCTGCCGGGCAGAAAGACAAGAAGACTTGTCAACCGTCAATCGTTAAAAAGGTTAAAAAAAATATGGTTTTTAAAAAAAGTGGAGGAAAGTGGTGGAAAGTGGGGCAAAAATTTATACCTTTGTACCCGCAAGTTTTTATATAAGAAAGTACACATGCGATTTATAGGAAACATTGAGGCCAAGACCGATGCCAAGGGACGCGTTTTCCTGCCGGCCGTTTTCCGCAAGGTGCTGCAGGCATCTGGCGAGGAAAGCCTTATTCTGCGCAAGGATGCTTTTGCGCGGTGCCTGGTGCTCTACCCAAAGTCGGTGTGGAATGAACAGATTGACGCTTTGAGTCAGCGACTGAGCAAATGGCGCGCTGCCGACCGCATGGTGATGCGCAGCTATGTTGACGGTGCAATCGAGCAGACGCTCGACGGCAACGGTCGCTTGTTGCTGCCCAAGCGGTATTTGGAATATGCCGAGATTGAGCAGAACCTGAAATTCATCGGCGTGGATAATACGATTGAGATTTGGCGCAAAGATGAAGACGAGAAGCCCTTCATGGAACCGGAAGAATTTGGCAAAATGCTTGAGCAGCTGATGGGCAACGATTCAGAATAAGATATCCCCCTAACTCAAAAATATTTCAGCAAGTGGAAACACCCGCAACCATATATCATGTGCCAGTGCTCCTGCATGAGAGCATCAGCGGACTGAACATTCAGCCCACGGGCATCTATGTTGACGTTACCTTCGGTGGCGGCGGACACTCGCGTGAGATTCTTACCCACCTCGCAGAGGGGGGAAGGCTCTTCAGCTTCGACCAGGATGCCGATGCAGAGAAGAACATGATTCTGGGCAGCGGGGCCTTCACGTTTGTGCGCTCCAACTTCCGCTACCTGAAAAACTGGATGCGCTACTATGGCGTGGAGCAGATAGACGGACTGATGGCTGACCTGGGGGTTTCGAGCCACCACTTCGACGATGCCGAACGCGGATTCTCGTTCCGCTTTGATGCACCGCTCGACATGCGCATGAACAAACGGGCTGGTCGCACGGCAGCCGACATTCTCAACGAAGAGAGCGAACAGCGGCTGGCCGACATCTTCTACCTCTATGGCGAACTGAAAACGGCACGCCGCATTGCATCGGCCATCGTGAAGGCCCGCGGGCAGCAGCCCATTGCCACCACCCACGACTTTCTGCATGCCGTGGAACCGCTCTTTCGGCGCGAACGCGAGAAAAAAGACATGGCCAAGCTGTTTCAGGCGCTGCGCATAGAGGTGAACCACGAAATGGATGCCCTGCGCGACATGCTGCTCGCTGCCACGGAACTCATCAGACCGGGGGGCCGACTGGTGGTGATTACCTACCACTCGCTCGAAGACCGCATTGTGAAGAATGTGATGCGAGCGGGCAACACCGAGGGACGCATCGAACAGGATTTCTATGGGCGCATCAACTCGCCCTTTGCCTTGGTGAACAACCGCGTGATCACACCCTCCAGCGAAGAACTCGAACGCAACCCGCGCTCAAGAAGTGCCAAACTGAGAATAGCCCAGAAGAAATGAAAAAGGAAGAAAACAACATAGAGAGCAAACCCAAACTGGTGGTTGAAGCTGCAACCACCACGGAGCAGGCTGTCACCACGGAACAGACTGCTGACGTTAAGGAACAGGCTGCTGACGTTAAGGAACAGGTTGCTGACGATAAGGAGCAGACTGCCAGCGAGGGGCTCACGCTGAAGCAAGTGATAGAGAAACGAGCCACCGAAGACGAGTCGCCCCGCTCGCGCTCGCAGAGTTTGAAAGAAGTGCTGCTCTTTGGCGACCTGTTCAACCGAGAGGTTATACGCAACCAGATATGGCTGATTCTGCTCGTTACCTTCTTCACCATCATCTACATCTCGAACCGCTACAGCTGTCAGAAAGACCTCATAGAGATTGACCAGCTGCAGAAAGAATTACAGGAAGCAAAATACAAATCGCTGTCGGTGAGCAGCCAGCTAACCGAGAAATGCCGCGAGAGCCATGTGCTGGAACAGCTGAAAAACGAAGAGGGCTGCGAACTGAAAATTGCCAATCAACCACCATACATTATATATATACCCCAGTGATATGAGCAAGTTCAATACCAAAAGAGTGATGCCACGATTCAGTGTGTTTGCCATACTGATGACAATGACTGCCACTGCCGTGATGGGCAGAATGGCCTATATCATGACGGCCAAGCGCGACTATTGGATGAAGGTGGCTGAACAGGTGAAGAAAGACAGCGTGAGCGTGAAACCGAAACGCGGCAACATCTTGTCGGCCAACGGGCAGCTCATGGCTTCGTCGCTGCCGGAGTTTAAGATGTTCATCGACTTCAAAGCCATGCACCAATCACAGATGGACACGCTGTGGGAGGAAAAGCTCGACACCATTTGCATGGAACTGCACAAGATATTCCCTTCCAAGACCGCCGAAGAGTTTAAGGCTCACCTCGAAGAGGGACGACAGCAGCTGAAACCCCACTGGCCGGTGTGGAAACGGCGCGTAGACTTCAACACGCTCTGCCAGGTGAGGAAGCTGCCGGTTTTCAACTGCAAGTTCAACAGCGAACGGGTGCTTGGCGAATATATCTCACGCTCGTCGTATGCGAGCGGCTTCCACATCGAGGAGTACAACTCGCGGCAACGCCCCTACGGCTCACTCGCCGGCAGAACCGTGGGCACCATGTATGGAGCCATCGACAAGGCCCGCTTCGGACTGGAGCTTTCCTATGATTCCATCCTGCGCGGCACCAACGGCATCATTCACCGAAGGAAAGTGCTGGACCGCTTTCTCGACATCATGGACACCCCGCCTGTTGACGGAGCCGACATCGTGACCACCATCGACGTGGGTATGCAAGACCTGGCCGAGCGAGCTGTCATTGACGAACTGAAAGAAATTGACGGCAATGTGGGGGTGGCCATTGTGATGGAGGTGGCGACGGGCGACGTGAAAGCCATTGTGAACATGGAGAAATGCAAGGTTGGGGAAGAAATAACCTACCGCGAACTGAAAAACCATGCCGTGAGCGACTTGCTGGAGCCGGGGTCGGTGTTTAAAACGGCATCGCTGATGGTAACACTCGACGATGGCATGTGCGACACCACCAAGCGGGTGGAAACGGGTGGCGGTGTGTGGCCCATGTATGGCCGAAACATGAAAGACCATAACTGGCACCGGGGCGGCTACGGAACACTCACGTTCTCACAAACGCTGCACTTCAGTTCGAACATCGGCGTGAGCCGCATCGTTGACGAATACTACCACAACAAACCCGAGAAGTTTGTGGAAGGCATCTACCGCACCGGTCTTGCCGACGACCTACGCATCCCGCTCAAGGGTTCGTCGGCTGCCAGAATACGCATGCCCAAGAAAGACAAAACAGGCCGCTACTGGAGCAACTGGAGCAACACGGCACTGCCCTGGATGTCGATTGGATATGAAACACAGATTCCGCCCATCTCTACGCTCACTTTCTATAATGCCATTGCCAACAACGGACGAATGATGCGCCCGCGCTTCGTGTCGAAGGTAGTGAAAGACGGCGAGGTGGTGATGGAGTTTCCACCAGAGGTGATGCGCGAACATATTGCCAAGCCTGCCACCATCAAAACCATGCAAACCATGCTGGAACATGTGGTGACCAAAGGCACCGGTAAGAAAGCAGGCTCAACAGCGTTCAGGGTGGCGGGCAAAACGGGCACGGCACAGATATGGACGGCAAGCGGAAAAACCACCAGCTACCTGCTTTCGTTTGCCGGGTTCTTCCCTGCCGACGCACCACGCTACTCGTGCATCGTGTGCATTCAGAAGTCGGGCACACCGGCTTCAGGCGGCATGTCGGCACATGTGTTCCACAACATCGCTGAGGGCATTATGGCACGCGACCTGAAACTCGACGTGAACGATGCCCGCGATGCCGCTTCCATCCTCGTTCCTGACGTGAAAAACGGTAACCTGCTTGCCACCAATGAAGTGCTGAACTACTTGGGGGTGAAGTACCAATCGGCATGGGCACCCACCAATGCCAACAGCGCACCGGCATGGGGAACCTGCCATCGGAGCGGGGCTGACAAGGTGGAACTGACGAAAAGCCAAGGCTGCGACCTGAAACACATTCCCGATGTGATGGGCATGGGGGCACGCGATGCCGTATACCTGATGGAAAAGCGGGGGGTGAAAGCACGCATCATTGGCCGAGGCAAGGTGGTGAAACAAAGTCTGCAACCCGGAACGGCTGTCAAGAAAGAACAGCAGTGCATTCTTACGCTTAGCATATAAAACAAACAATCAAGCAATATGAATCTTTCAGAACTCATCAAGAATATCAAGCCACTGAACACAGTGGGCAGCATAGACATCGACATCACTGGTGTTCATATCGACTCGCGACGCATCGAGCCGGGGCATCTCTTCATTGCCCAGCGCGGAACTCAGGCCGATGGGCATCGCTTCATTCCCAAAGCCATTGAACAGGGAGCGGTGGCCGTATTGTGCGAAGAACTGCCTGAAGAGGGAACATACGAAGGGGTCACCATGGTGCAGGTGGCTTCTACAGAAGACTGCGCCGGCCCCGTGGCAACACAGTTCTATGGCAACCCGTCGGAAAAACTGAAACTGGTGGGCGTTACGGGTACGAACGGCAAAACAACCATCGCCACCTTATTATATAATATGTTCCGACGCATGGGGCACCGCTGCGGACTGCTCTCCACGGTGTGCAACTACATCGAAGACGAACCCATTGCGGCATCGCATACCACCCCCGACCCCATAGAACTGAACCAGCTGCTGGCTCGCATGGTGAAGGCTGGATGTGAATATGCCTTTATGGAATGCTCAAGCCACGCCATCGCACAGAAACGCATTGGCGGACTGCACTTCAAGGGTGGCATCTTCACCAACCTCACACGCGACCACTTAGACTATCATAAGACGTTCGAGAACTACCGCGACGCCAAGAAGGCATTCTTCGACTCGCTGCCCAAGCAGGCATTCGCCATTACCAATGCCGACGACAAAAACGGCATGGTGATGGTGCAGAACTGCCGGGCCGAGGTGAAGACCTACTCCACACGCTCGATGGCCGACTTCCGCGCACGCATCTTGGAATGCCACTTTGAGGGTATGTACTTGGAAATTGACGGGCGCGAGGTGGGCGTGCAGTTCATTGGCAAGTTCAACGTATCGAACCTGTTGGCTGTTTACGGGACCGCGGTGATGCTGGGCAAGCAACCCGACGACATTCTGCTGGTAATGAGCACACTGAAGAGCGTGAACGGACGACTCGACCCTGTGCGCTCGCCCGAAGGCTTCACGGCCATCGTTGACTATGCCCACACGCCCGATGCGCTGGAGAACGTGCTCAATGCCATTCACGAGGTGCTCGGCGGCAAGGGAAAGGTGATAACAGTGTGCGGTGCCGGAGGCAACCGCGACAAAGGGAAACGACCACTCATGGCGCAGGAGGCCGTGCGGCAGAGCGACCGCGTGATCATCACTTCTGATAATCCCCGATTCGAAAAACCGCAAGACATCATCAACGACATGCTGGCCGGGCTCGACCAGAAGCAGATGAAGAAGGTGCTCTCGATCGTCGACCGACGCGAGGCCATCCGCACCGCCTGCATGATGGCCCAGAAGGGCGACGTGGTGTTGGTGGCAGGCAAGGGCCACGAAGACTACCAAGAGATTGAGGGAGTGAAACACCACTTCGACGACAAAGAGGTGCTGCGCGAAATATTTGCGCTGCGCTAAGGGCGCTACGCTAAATGATAAATGAGGCGCTGCGCTACGCTAAATGATAAATGATAAATGATAAATGATAAATGATAAATGATAAAACTATAAACTATAAAAGGTATGCTGTACTATCTGTTTAGGTTTTTAGAACAATTCAATATTCCCGGAGCACATGTGTGGCAATACATTTCGTTCCGTGCCTTGCTCACGCTGATTTGCTCACTGCTTATCTCGGCATGGTTCGGCGAAAGGTTCATCAAGTTCATGCGCCGGCGCAACATATCGGAAACGGCACGAGATGCCAGCATCGACCCCTTCGGAGAGAAAAAGAAGGGAGTGCCCACCATGGGGGGAATCATCATCATGGTGTCCATCCTGGTGCCCGTGCTCCTGCTGGGGCGCATGCGCAACATCTACCTGCTGCTCATGATTGGCACCACACTGTGGTTGGGGTTCCTGGGATTCCTCGACGACTATATCAAGATATTCCGCCACGACAAAGAGGGACTGAAGGGCATCTACAAGATTATAGGACAGGTGAGCATCGGATTCATCGTGGGACTCACGCTCTGGCTTAGCCCCGATGCGAAAATTAACGAGAATGTCACCATCGCACATGAGGGACAGCATGTGGAGGTGGTGCATAAAGCAGAAGCGGTGAAATCACTCAAGACTACCATACCGTTTGTGAAGACGCACGACCTGAACTACAGCGACGTGATGTCGTTCTGCGGAAAATACAAGGTGGCTGCCGGCTGGGTGCTGTTTGTGTTCATGACCATCTTGGTGGTGACAGCGGTGTCGAACGGAGCCAACCTCAACGACGGCATGGACGGCATGTGTGCCGGCAACTCGGCTGTTATTGGCGTGGCGCTGGGCATACTGGCCTATGTATCGAGCCATGTGGAGTTTGCCTCGTACCTGAACATCATGTATATACCGGGCTCACAGGAACTGGTGGTGTTCCTCTGCGCATTCATTGGGGCCATGATTGGTTTCCTGTGGTATAACGCCTATCCCGCACAGGTGTTCATGGGCGACACAGGCTCACTCATGATTGGAGGCATCATTGGCGTGGGGGCTGTGATCATACACAAAGAACTGCTGCTGCCCATCCTATGCGGCATCTTCTTCGTAGAAAGCCTGAGCGTGATTATTCAAACACAGGTGTTTAAAATATACAAACATAAAGGACAGCGGGTGCGCGTGTTCAGGGCAACACCCATACACGACAACTTCCGCAAGCTCGACAGCCAGCTCGACCCCACCAGCCGCTATATCTTCAAAGGATGGCCCGAGCGACAGTTCCACGAATCGAAAATCACCATCCGCTTCTGGATTACAACCATCATTCTGGCGGCGCTCACCATCATCACGCTGAAGGTGAGGTGAAGCCCCACCTCATTCACAAATCACTATAAACTGTAAACTATAAAAACAACAACATATATGAGTAGAATAGTAGTTTTAGGTGCAGCCGAGAGCGGTGTGGGTGCCGCTGTGCTGGCCAAGAAGGAGGGCTTCGATGTGTTTGTCTCTGACATGGGAACCATCAAAGACCGCTACAAGAACATGCTCAACGACCACGGCATTGAATGGGAAGAAGGACACCATACCGAAGAGAAAATTCTCTCGGCAGATGAAATCATCAAGAGTCCGGGCATTCCCAACAACGCACCCATGGTACGCAAAGCCGAAGAAAAAGGCATTGGCATCATCAGCGAGATTGAGTTTGCCGGGCGCTACACCAACTCGAAGATGATATGCATCACAGGTTCGAACGGCAAAACCACCACCACATCGCTCATCTACCACATTTTCCGCGAGGCTGGCTACGATGCAGGCCTGGCAGGAAACATTGGCAACTCGCTGGCACTGCAGGTGGCAGAAGACCCGCACGAATACTACATCATTGAGCTGAGCTCGTTTCAGCTCGACAACATGTATAACTTCCGCGCAAACATTGCCATTCTGCTCAACATCACGCCCGATCACCTCGACCGCTACGACA
>CACXFT010000107.1 GCA_902767045.1 uncultured Prevotellaceae bacterium
GTGCTGTGCACTTGTTAGAGACCACAGTCCGGAGGTGCTCGCTACGCTCGTACCCCCGGTTACTGAGAGTGGACGCTTTCAGCGTCCGTTCCCCCGGAGACTTTTGGCGCGTCACACCCTAATGACCGATTTGGGTTTAACGGCGTTGCAGATGGAATCTGTGAAATCACTCTTCCACATGATTTCAACAGCAAGCGTGTGTTGCTGTTTTCTCTTCGAAGCGTTGCATGAGCCATTGGTTTTGTTCTTCGATGGTCATGTGGCTGTTGTCGAGCACCAGGGCATCGGGGGCCTGGCGCAAGGGCGACACCTCGCGGTGAGAATCTATGTAGTCGCGCTCCTCCACGTTGCGCAGAATGTCGGCAAAGTCGGCGGGCATCCCTTTCGCCTTGAGTTCGTCGAAACGCCGCTGGGCACGAACCTCGGCCGAAGCGGTAACGAAGATTTTCAATTCTGCCTGGGGGAACACCGTTGTACCGATGTCGCGGCCGTCCATCACAATGCCTTTCTCTTCGCCCATGCGCTGTTGCTGCGAAACCATGGCCTGGCGCACGAAGTCGAGCGCCGCCACCGGACTCACATGACTCGAAACCTCTAACGAGCGAATGGTCTGTTCCACCAGTTCGTCGTTCAGGTAGGTATCGGGCCTTCCCGTTTCGGGGTTGAAGCGAAAGGAAATATGGATGTTGTCCATCTGAGCACGCAAGCCTTCGGCATCCACCTTACCGTCGTTACCTATCAGTCCGTGGCGCAGGGCATACAAGGTAACGGCGCGATACATCGCCCCCGTGTCTACATACACATAACCAATGCGGCGAGCCAGGTCTTTGGCCATGGTGCTCTTGCCGCACGACGAATGTCCGTCTATTGCAATAATAATCTTTTTCATATTTTTTATAAACTGTATGCTACATTCAGCATGAGCGAGCGCGACGAAACGTGATACTTGGCATAGCTCACGCCCAGTTTAAAACGTTGCAACTGCAGACCGGCACCCAGCGAGAGGCCGGCATTGTGGGCACTCTCATCGTCGTCGCTGCCACTACCCGATGCAATTTTCATTTCGTTGGCCCGTCTGAGGTTATAGCCGGCCGCAATCCACACTTGTTTCGAAAGCATTGCATCCACGCCCAGCACCATGTGGTTGGCAAAGCGGTAGCCCCAGTGGTTCAGGTCAACCAGCGTCAGGTGGAAGCGGATAGGCATGTTCTGCATTTGTTTCGACACGCCCAGTTGCAGGTCGAAGGGCATGCGCTCATATTCGTCGTTGTAAGCTTTAATCTGTCCGCCCAGGTTCTTGGCCACTGCCGATACTGACCACAAGCGGTCGGGGTCGAAGTAGTTCAGTCCCAGGTCAACCCCCACAGCCATTGAGTTATATTGTCCGATGGTAGAGCTGATGAGCCTTGCCGTGATTCCTCCCGCAATGCGGTTGGTGAGCAAATAGGCAAAGCTGCCACCCAGTGCGATGTCGCGCGCCTGAAACTCTCCGCTCTGCACGTTATTTTCGTCCACCTCTTTCATTTTTCCATAGTCTATGAACTGCCCTTCTGCCGCCCACGATGCCCTTTCGCCCACGGTGCGGTTGAAGGCGGCACTCGCCGTGTTCACCCCCTCCATATAGTTCATGTAGCCCAATCCTATAGTCTTGTCGCTCACGGTGGTGAGCAGCGCCGGGTTGTGAAACGTCAGTGCCCAGTCGTCTTCCACCAGGGTGATGTTGTCGCCCCCCAATGCAGCTGCATGGGTGCTCACTGGCAGGCGCAGAAAGTTATAGGCCGTTTGGCTTTCCTGTGCCCCGGCTTTCACACACATGCCGCTCAGCAGGCAGGCAACGATTGCAATGGAAAAACGTGTTCTCATTATATATAATGTAACTCTCATTTGGGTGGCAAAGTTACTAAATTATTTGCAAGAACCACTTACTGAGAAACACATTTGTATGAATTAACGTATAAAAATGGTATAAAAGAGAAAATATAATTAAAACAATTTGCGTATTTATAGATAATTTGTTACTTTTGCACGCCCAAATTTAACAATTTGGCAGATATAATAAAATTTCAATAACTTTTTGCGTAAAAGATTCATTACATTTTTGCTTGGCATGGTTGCGCTGACAGCTGTGCCCATTACCGCTCAAACCATCACCCTGAAGGGTATTGGTCACAACAATCGCTACGACGACGGCGATCAGATGAAGTCGTCGTATCTTGGATGGAATTACGATTTGGGTAAGGCCATCTTCCTTGTCGATAACGGTATCTATGCCATGACTTCCGACGGCACCACCGTTTCCACCCCCGAGCGCACCCCTGCCATTGTGAAGGAAGAGGTGATGGCCGACAATGCCAAACAGCTTTGGGTATCGAATTTCAACATGATGTATGGCAACTCCGGTGCCGCTTACATCAATGGCAAGCTCGTTACGGTGATGTCGCGCGATGAGTCGTCGACCGTCGATGAAGAGCTGTTTGCCGTGCGCAAATGGGATGCTTCCACCGGCAATCTCCTTTCCACCGAGATTCGCAACAAGTCCGACCGCTTAGAGTCGGCAGGCATGTCTTACAATCCCAAAGACGGCAAAGTGTATGGTCTTTTCTACCTGACGGGCCAAGACCTTCCCACAGAAATTACCAGCGACCCCGATTACTTTGAGGAGCAAGACGATGATATGACCGACGGTGATGCCGGCTACTGCCTGTGCACCATCGACCTGGCCACCATGAAGCTTACCCCCATCACTCCGGGTCTCTATTATTATAACTTCATCACCTTCGCCATCAACAGCGATGGCCGTGCCTTTGCGCTCACCAGCGGTGGCACCGCCGCCCCCGAAGATAGCGACGGCAAGCTGCGCGACATGGATGGGAACCTGGCCGGTGCCCAGCTCTACGAGATTGACCTCAACAGCGGTTTGCTCAAGCTCACCACCCGCACCACCACCGACAAGAGCACGGGCGAGAGCTACACCGAAGAGGTGAGCACCTTCCCCGCCACCGGCTACAGCTCGCAATACAGCCGTCAGGCTGCCTGCTTTGCCAAGAGCAACCCCAACAAGATGTATTGGGTGGGCTACTACAACAGTGGCAAGGGCTACAACGAGTATGGTTCGTGGGGGTCGCTGCCCGACCGCGAGTGGCGCACCAACGGAAAATACGACACTGCCCTTTATGAGATAGACATCACCACCGGCGAAACCACCCGCGTGGCCAAGATTCCCAACCGCTGGATTTTCTCTGCCCTCTGGGTAGATGGCGACGACCCCTCGGACGGTGCTGAGGTGGACCCCTTCAACCCCGGAGAGGTGGAACCGCTCGAAGGAACCTACATTGCCCTTTCGCATGCTGAAAACGGAAGCATTTGGCAGCAGGCCGAAATTGGCAAGACTTACACCTACTACTTGGAGCCTGCCGAGGGATGGACGCTGCATAGCGTAACCTTCAACGACACCGAGCTCGACATTGCCGAGGGCAACTTTGTTACCACACCCGCCGTGAGTGCCGCTCACTCGCGCCTCATCGTCACCTTCGAGCAGTCGCCCGCTGCAGGCGTGCGCTCGGCACAGGCTGGCCAGTCGCAGGTGCGTGTTCTTGGAACCGCCCATGGCATTCGCGTGGTGAACGCTCAGGCTGGCGACGTGGTGAACATCTTCACCGCCGATGGCAGCAAGGTTTGCTCGCAGAGCGTGAACAGCCAGCAGACCGACATTGCCCTTGCACCCCACACCTTATATATAATAAAGGTGGGCGAAAAGGTGGTGAAGGTTCGCCTGTAGGCCCAACAGCATGAATAGCCACGATGAAACAAACAGCAAAAACAGACAGATGAAACAATTTTTACGCTATACTTTGCTTTCCGTGCTCTGCATGGTTGGCATCGTTTCAAAGGCTGCGACAACCGTATCGTGGTCGGCTACCAATGGCAGTGCCCTCGGCACTGCCATCACGGTAGATGAGAACATCACCCTCACTTGGTCTGAGAGTTCTGGCGACCAGCCCCCCAAGATTCAAAACAACAGCTATGTCTATTTCTACAATGGCAACCAAGTGAAGGTAACGGCAGCCAACAATGCCAAAATCACCCGCATTGCCTTCACCTTTGCCGACGAGAAGACATCGTTGCAGATTCTCACGGGCGGTGGCACATACACCGGCGGGGTATGGACAGGCGAATCTGCCGAGGTATCGTTCCGCGCTGCCCGCCAAACGGGTGTGCGCAAGATTACATCCGTAGAGATCACCTACACGGCCGAAGGCGAGGAAGTGGTTACCGCTCCCGACCTTCAGATTCTTTCTGCCACTCCTTCCACCACCGTTAAGTTGGAAGAGGGTGGCTATGTTTTTGTGCAGTATAAGAATGCTGGTTCGGCCGCTGCCGAGAACACCAAGCTGCAGCTGTATGTAAACGGCGAGCTGAACAACGAAGTGGAACTGGGCACTGTGCCCATTGGTCAGGGCCAGCAGTCTATCAGCTACGATGTAACCTCTATCACTGCCGGCACCTATCCGGTTTATGTGGCACTGGTTGCCGACAACAACGATGCCGTGCAGAGCGAAGCTACCGATGTAACCTTCACTGCCACGGCAGCCCAGCCCACCTACAGCGTTACCGCCCAGAACGTGACCGTGCCCTTTGGTTCCGAGAGCTTCGAAATCGTTGCCACGGTGAAAAACACCAGCGAGGTGAATGCCGAAGCCGGCGCAGAGGTTGTGCTCATGCAGGGCATCACGGTTGTTGACACCAAAACCACTGCTGCCCTTGCTGCCGGTGCTGAAGCTGAAGTAACCTTCACGCTCGACGAGAACTACATGCAGGCAGGCGGCACCACCGCCACCTATTTCGTGCAGGTGGCCAACCAAGCTCAGGCCGAGGTTACCGTTACCTTCGAAGAGGAACCCGTTGTGGAAGTGAAAGACCTGGCCGTTACTGCCATTCAGGGCAGCATAGACCTGGCCAACGAAAACAACACCCTCACCGTGTGGGTGCAGAACAATGGTAATGTGAACATCGAGAACGCCGAGGTTACACTCACCTACGGTGAAACCACCCTCACCAACACCATCGCACTGGTGAAGGCCGGCGACGAAGGCAACACGGCGTTCACTTCGTTCACCATTTCCTCAGAAGGTCTCGAAGCCGGTGAACTCGAATTCACCGCAGCCGTGGAGGTGGAGGGCGACCCCACCGCAACCGACAATACCTTCACCCGCACCATCACCATCGAGGGCGTGCCCGCTCCCGAAGCTACCTACAGCATTACCGCCCAGAACGTGAACGTGCCCTTTGGTGCCGAGAGTTTTGAAATTGTTGCCACGGTGCAAAACACCAGCGAGGTGAATGCCGAAGCTGGCGTAGATGTGGTGCTGATGAAAGGCATTACAACGGTTGAAACAAAACAGACCGCAGCCCTTGCTGCCGGCGCAGAAACAGAAATCACCTTCACGCTCGACGAAAGCTACATGCAGGCCGGCGGCACCACCGCTACTTATTTCGTGCAGGTGGCCAACCAAGCTCAGGCCGAGGTGACCGTCACCTTCGAAGAGGAACCCGTCATCGAGGTGAAAGACCTGACCGTTACTACCATTCAGGGCAGCATAGACCTGGCCAACGACTCCAACACCGTTACCGTGTGGGTGCAGAACAATGGTAATGTGAACATGGAGAATGCCGTGGTTACACTCACCTACGGCGAAACCACCCTCACCGACACCATCGCACTGGTGAAAGCCGGCGACGAAGGCAACACGGCATTCTGTTCGTTTGCCGTTCCCTCTGAGGGACTCGAAGCGGGCGAACTCGACTTCACCGCTGCCGTGGAGGTGGAAGGCGATGCCACCCCCGACGACAACACCCTCACCCGCACCTTCACCATCGAGGGCATGCCTGCTCCCCAGCCCACGTTCACCATCACTGCCAACAATGTGACCGTTGCCTGGGGTTCCACCACCTACAACATTGTGGCCACAGTGAAGAACACCAGCGAGGTGAATGCCACCAACGTGGTGGTAACACTCTACAAGAATGCCGAAGAGCTCACCTTCAAGAAGATTGCCACGCTCAATGCCGGCGAAGAGAAGAACGTGACCTTTGCCATCGACATTGAAGAATACACCTTTGGCACACAGCACTTCACCGTGATGGTTGAACACCAGGATGTGGCCGAAGTGACCGTAAGCTTCGAACCCGAACCCGTTGTGGAGGTTGTAGACCTTTCCATCGTGGAAGTGAGTGCCACACTCGACGCTGATGTAGAAACCAACTACATCACCGTATTCATCGAGAACAAGGGCAACACCAAGGCCGAAGGTGTGAAGATTACGCTCACCGCCGGCGACACCGTGCTTGGCGAAGAAACCATTGACGTTGCAGCCGAAGGCACCGCCTTCAAGTCTATCGCCATTCCTGCCGAAATGCTCGAAGAAGGTGAGCTGGAGGTAACAGCCACCATCGAATACGAGGGCGACTCCACCCCCGACGACAACAGCCTCACCAAAACCTTCTCTGTTATCACCAATGGCATAGAGGGCATCAACACTCAAGCCACTGCCAAGCATGGTGCCTACACCATCGATGGCCGCAAGGCAACCACTCTGGACAAGGGCCTCTACATCATCAACGGCCGAAAGGTGATGATGAAGTAAGCAACCCCCATTATTTACTGAAACCACAAAAATAGCATAACAATAAAAAACTACAACATGAAGAATTATTTCAATCAAAGGAAGTCGAAACTTCTTCTCTTCCTTCTCTTTGCATTCTTTGCAGGGAGCATGAGTCCGGCATGGGCGCAGAAAGCACTGCCCTACAGCTATGGATTTGAGGAGTCTTCCTGCTCAACAAGCGGCTGGACGGAAAAAAGCTGTCACAACAGCAGCGAAAACTACAATGTAGGTGCAAGCGGTGTGCATGAAGGCACCTATGCCTATCGTTTTTATTACAGAAACAATCCACCACAGTACCTTATCTCGCCCGAACTGGCTACATCAACTTATCCATTGAGCGTCAGCTTCTGGTATAAGGCATACGATTCATCATACACAGAGTCGTTCAAGTTAGGCTACTCCACTACAGATACCGAGATAGACTCTTTCACATTTGAAGAAGAGGTGATGACAAAGAGCACCACTTGGACTGAATACACTACTACCTGTCCGGCTGGTACCAAATATATCTGCATTGCCTACACCGCCAACGACCAGTACTTTCTTTATATCGATGACCTTCATATTGAAGACACTTCTCCCTATACCACGCCCAAGGCTTTTGCAGCAACAAGCATAACTGCAACAGCAGCTACATTCGCATGGACGAATGGCAAAGACGAGACAGCCTGGCAGATCGCCTACTCCACCACCAAGGGCTTCGATGCAGAAAGTGCAACTAAGGTTGATGTCACCACCA
This sequence comes from uncultured Prevotellaceae bacterium, assembly GCA_902767045.1. Classification (GTDB taxonomy): domain Bacteria; phylum Bacteroidota; class Bacteroidia; order Bacteroidales; family Bacteroidaceae; genus Prevotella. The sequence goes on from CACXFT010000107.1 coordinate 7,405, forward strand.
ACCCCTATACGCTGGAAGGCTTGACAGCCGAAACCACTTACTATGCCCGCATCCGTGCCAACTACGGCAGCGGCAACTATAGTGCTTGGAGCGACGAGGTGAGCTTCAAACCGACAAATGCTATAACGACGACCATCAATGATGGAAGCTCAACAAACTCCCATGTACCTTTCAATGGCAACTATGCCGACACAAATGGCACCATGTCTCAGTTCATCATTCCTTCATCGACCTTGACAAGCCTGCAGGGACGTATGATTCAGGACATGACGTTCTATACAAGCACTGCTACCAAGGATTTTGGCAATGCCAGATTCGATGTATATATGGCAGAAACCTCGACAACAGCCTTTGATGCTGCCACCTTCGATTGGAGCGACATGGATAAGGTGGCTACCAGTGCTACCGTCAATATTGCCGACGGCAAGATGACCATCACGCTTGACGAAGGTTTCAACTATAGCGGTGACAACCTGATGATTGGCTTCAACCTTGTGGTCACAGGAGGTTATACAGCTACGTCTTGGTATGGCATTGCGGCCACAAACGCAGCCATCAAGAATTACACTGGTTATGGCGGAGGTGCCACTATAGAGTCTTTCCTCCCGAAGATTACTTTCACCTCGCTTCCTGGCGTGGCTGTGGCCGTGAAGAAGCCGAAGAGCCTCGCTGCCTCTGAGGTGGGAGCCGCTACCGCCACTCTGGGCTGGACCGACGGCGAGGAGGGTCTCTCGGCCTGGGAGATAGCCTATTCAGACAATGCCGACTTCGCTCCCGACACTGAGGGTACGAAGGTGGTTGCCGATGCCAATCCGTTCACGCTGACGGAACTGACAGCCTCTACCACTTATTATGCATACGTACGCGCCAAGAAGGGCGAGGATTACAGTGCATGGAGCAACAAGGTGGAGTTCACCACGCTCTCTGCTGCTCCCGTGATGGTGCTCTCCACCACGAGCATCAACTTTGGCATCGTCAGCGATGCTGCCGCACAGGCACAGACCTTCACCGTGACCAACGAGGGCGGTGCCGCCATGAACGCTTTCAGCGTGAAGCCGGCAGGAGAAGGTTTCTCCGTCTCTGACACCGAGGGCAACGAGCTGCCCCAGACGATTGCTCCCGGCGAGAGCGTGACCGTGAAGGTGAAGATGAACACCGTGGGCAGCCACTCTGACGAACTGGTCATCACCGCCGGTGGCGATGTGGCAGAGCAGCGCGTTACCCTTACCGGCTATATGCTCGACAACACCAAGATTGCAGAAACATTCAGCTCGCTGCCCAATCGCTGGAGCGCAAGTTCTGGCTGGACCTACAACGCTACTACAGGTGCAAAAGCCGGATCTACTGCCCGCACCTTCACCACTCCTAAGGTGGTAGTGACCGAAGGGGAAGAGCTCACCATCAGTGCCAAGCTGAACTACAGCAACGGTTATGTGAAGATTGAGGGTTCAACCGATGGCGGCGAAACCTGGACTGCCTTCGATGAACAAACCTTCAACTACAGCAACGGCGGACTGAACACCACCGACTATGTGTTCTGCACCGCAAGTGGCATTCCTGCCGGCACCTACAACCTGCGCATCACAGGCGAAGACGTTTACATCAACCTCTTCAACGGCTTCACCTATGCTGCCGACCCCGTGCTCGCTCTCTATAGCAACGAGGAATGCACCAGCGCTATTGCTGCCGAGGTGAACAAGAGCTTCGGAATCGTTACCGAGGATCAGTCGCAGACCTACTACATCAAGAACAACGGTACGGGACAGATCGATCTCACCGCCAACACGGTTGATGGCTTTAGCGTCAACATCGCCGATGCAGCCCTCACCGAGGGTGAGAGCACGGCCGTAACCATCACCATGCCCGCCACCGAGGGACAGCACAACGCTGCCATCGTGATAACTGCCAAGAACCACGACACCAACGACGTGCTCGGCACCTTCACGGTGAACGCCACGGGTATGTTGCGCGATGCTAACAAGTTCTATCAGGAGTTTGCCGCCACCGCCATCCCCGCCGGATGGACTGCCGACGGCTCTTGGCACTACAGTGAAGCAAACGGTGCCTATACTCAAAGCTGGAATCTGTCGGACAATGCCCGCCTGAAGACTCCGCTGCTCACCATCGCCGAGGGCGAGACCATTGCAGTTGAAGCCAAGGGTCTCAGCACCAGCAACACCAGCTACCAGCACCTGCAGCTCCAGTACTCTGCCGACGGAACCAACTGGACGAACCTGGGCAACGAACTGACTCTCGACCCCAGCAACTGGAACACATTTATGCTCACCTGGCCGGCTGAACTTGAACCCGGCAAATACTACATTGGTATGCTGGCTTCGCAGACCGACATACGCATGTTCTACGGTGGTGTGCAGAATCTTGAACCCATCATCAACTTCGCTGCTGCCGACTACAACTTCGGTATGGTTAGCACAGCCACAACCACCGAGGCCTACACCATCAACAACGAAGGAACCGCAGCACTGGAGAACCTCTCCATTACCTGCGACAACGACAACTTTACCGTTGCCGTTGCAGATGACGCCAACGAGATTGCTGTGGGCGGACAGGCTACCTTCACCGTAACGCTGAACACCACAGCACTGGGTGCTCAGAACGGCACCATCACCATCAGCGGCGATGGCATAACACCGAAGACCTTCAACGTGAGCGGATATGTTGTTGACGACACGCAGATTTACACCAACTTCACCACTGCTCCCACTAACTGGGAGAACAGCGGTTGGACGTTCAGTGCCACCGGTGCCACTGCCAGCTACAACAGCAATGCCACACTCACTTCACCGAAAATAACTGTGGCTGAAGGTCAGAAGCTGGCCATCAGTGCCCGTCTGCAGAGCAACAGCAGTACCTACTTTGTAAGAGTGGAAGGCTACAACACAGAGACCTCTGAATGGACGCTGCTGAAGAACATGACGAACGATGTGCTCAACAGCTCCACCTTCACCGTGGTGGAAATCAGCGATATTCCCACTACCGTGAACCGCATTCGCCTGGTGGGTAACTATGTCATCGTGAACGGTCTCAACGGCTTCACTCTGAACGCCAATGACCCGAAGTTTGCCGTGTTCAGCGATGCCGAATGCACCGCAGCCATCAACGCTACCACTGCCACCAACGCATGGGGATTCGTGAGCGAAGATAAAACTGCCACCTATTATATTAAGAACACCGGCACTGGCACCATGACGCTTGCTGCCACCGATGCTCCCGAAGGCTTCACCGCCGTGCTGGGTGCAACTGCTCTCCCAGCAGGCGAAAGCACCAGCCTCACCATCGGCATGAAGAACGATGCCGAAAACAACGAGGGCTTCCACACAGGCAACGTGGTGCTCACTGCCACCGACAGCGAAGCCAATGTGCTCGGCACCTTCACCATCACCTCAAGCGGTGTGGTGGTTGGCTCGAAGACAGATATCAACTTCGCCGAACTCACTGCCTTCCCCGCAGGATGGGAAGCAACCAACTGGAGCGTTACCAGCGGAGTGGCCAAGGCCAACAGCTATAGTGCAGGCACCATAACCACCGGCACCTACACCGTGGCCGAGGGCGAAACAATGATTCTGGAAGCTGCACGCAACAGCAGCTCTCCCTACGCTACCATCGCCCTGAACTACAGCTACTCCGCCGACGGCGGCAACACCTGGTCGCAGGCTAAAGCCATCACTCCGGCCTCTACCACCAAGGAGCTGATTACCATCAGCGACATTCCTGCTGGCGACGTGCTCATCCGGTTCACCGGCACATACATAGATATCTTCCGCATCTATGGTTACACTGCCGTGGCCAAGGCTAACATGGCACTCGACAAAACCGCCATCGACTTTGGCATGCAGACCGCCGATACCGAAGAGACCATCACCGTAACCAACAACGGAACAGCTGCGCTCACCAACCTTCAGGTTGCCACCACCACCGACAACTACACAGCCGCTGCCGACAAGACAACGCTGGCCGTGGGCGAATCGGCCACCATCACCGTTACCCAGCTCTTCGATGCTGCCAACGGACTGGCTACTCTCTCTGACGTGCTCACCATCAGTGCCGACGGACTTGCCGACAAGACCGTTAACCTGAGCGGAAAGACGCGCGACGCTTCGAAGCAGTACATCGACTTTGCCGATGGCA